>NZ_SMKF01000362.1 GCF_004348325.1 Micromonospora sp. KC213
GTACACCCCCGCCGCTGTCAACCCGCCGCGGCCTGTCGTGTGCCGCACCACGGCGTGTCGCGTCGATCCCGTGCCGCCTCAACGGTCCAGACGCCCCCGCAGCAACGCCCGCGCCGCCGCCGGATGCTCCGCCGCCAGCAACCCCGCCGCAGCCAACACGTAGTCGACATCCACCACCGCCCGGGCGGCCCGCGGCAACGGCCACCCACCCGCGTGATCAGCCAGCACCGCCGTCAACACCGACACCGACGCATCCGCCTCGGCGTGCCGCAGCACCCCACCGGAACCCACCACCAACCGCACGTCCCGCAGATCCCGCCCGGCACGTTCCCCGGTGCCCGCGCCCCGCGCGTGCCGCCGCACCGCCACCGTCGCCGCCAACGCCGCGATCCTCCTGTCCACCGCCCGCTGCGCGTCGTCACCCGGC
>NZ_SMKF01000363.1 GCF_004348325.1 Micromonospora sp. KC213
GCGACGAGGCGTTTGTCGCCTGGTGTGTCCTCGCGCGCCACAACCAGCGCCTCGCGCACGTCGGCGTGCGCCGTCAACTGCGCCTCGATCTCGCCCGGCTCTATCCGGAAACCGCGGATCTTCACCTGATCGTCGTTGCGACCCAGGAACTCCAGATTCCCGTCCGCCATCCACCGCACAAGATCGCCCGTCCGATACACCCGAGCACCCGCAACCCCACTGAAGGGATCAGCCACAAACCGCTCCGCCGTCAAACCCGGCCGGTTCAGGTAACCCCGCGCAACCCCCGCCCCCCCGATCCACAAC
>NZ_SMKF01000038.1 GCF_004348325.1 Micromonospora sp. KC213
GAGCCTGAGCTGGAGTAGGTTCTGGTGGTATAATTAATATTAGGTATGTCATAGTAAAAGTTGCGTAATGTTTTTTTTTTTTGAGCGTCTCGTGGGCTCGACGCGGCGGACGTCGCCCGCCGCTAATTCCTGTCGGTTGACAGGTTCCGGGAGTGGCTGGTGGCGGGGGTTTCCCGTTGGTAAATCCTGCGTTGCTGGATCCCGCAGCTTTGTTACGGACAGAGGACAGGAGGGCGACAGGCGGCCGGCATGCGACGATTCATGCGTGACGTCGTCAACCCCGGCCGCCCCCGTCGGACGCCCCCGGTCGGGCGCGCGGCGCCTCCCCACCGCCAGCGCGCGGGAGGAGATTCTCGACGCCGCCGCCGAACTCTTCGCCCAGCGCGGCTACGCCGCCACCTCCACCCGGCTGATCGCCGAAACCGTCGGGATCCGCCAGGCGTCGCTCTACTACCACTTCGCCAACAAGGAACAGATCCTCGCCGAACTGCTCGAGGCCACCGTCCGCCCGTCGCTCGTCTACGCGGGGGAACTCGCCGACCGGTCGCTGGAGCCGGCAGCCGCCCTGCACGAGCTGGTCAGGTACGACGTCGCTGTGCTGCTCGGCGCCCGCTGGAACATCGGCATCCTGTACGCGCTGCCGGAGGTCGCCTCCGAGCCGTTCGCCCGCTTCCGCCGCGAACGCGAACAGCTGCGCCTGACCTACCGCCGGCTCGCGGCCGCCGCCGCGGTCGAGGAGCCCGGCATCACCGGCGACCTGGTCTTCGGCCTGGTGGAGAGCGTCATCGGAATGCGCCGCGACCTGCCGGTCCTTCCGCCGCCCGAGCAGGTGCAGCGCGCGGTCGCCGCCGCGGCCCTGCGCCTCGTCGGGTCGGCCGGGCCGCCGGCGGCCGTGATCGCCGCCCGGTCCGAACCGTAGCCGGCGGCGAACCTCGACAACACCGTCACCCAGCTGGCCCCACAGGGGTGGCCGCCCGCGACGACCAGCGGGCCCGGTGGCCGCCGCAACCATGCTACGGAACTGTGCGCTGTAGCGGCCGGCCGCCGGCCGGTAGGCGATCAGGATCAAGCGGCTCACGGACGGCTCCTCCAGCCACCGCCGCGGCGTGTCGGTCCCGGGCCGGTCCGTCGAGGCTCTCGAAGAGATTGACGTCGTCCTGTGGCCGGCTACGGGCCAGGGCGGTGTAGAGCGCCAACGGATTGATGGACGGCCGTGTGGCTGGCATAACGCTAATCGGAATTGTCGCGCAGGCGGTGCGGGTTTCTCTGCCACTGGGTGGGAATGGGCAGGATGTGCGGCCATGGCGGTCGACAATGAGGGCACCGTGGAACCCCTGCGAACAGTCCGGTTCCCGCGCTGCCGCTGGTGCTGGTCCATCGCGTGAGCGGCAGGTCGGACTTCCCCGTTGATGTGGGTGCGCACGGCCGCTCCCCGGTGGCCGAGCCGGGAACGTGCGATTGCCGCCGCACTGGACGAACTGGAACGTGCGCCACGATTCGACGGCCATCGGGGGTGGTTGCGGACCGGAGAACACTTTCGCCAGCCGGATACCTGGGCCGGGTCCGAAGGGATCCTCACCTGCCCCGAACGGCTGATGATCACCTCGGGATTCGCCCAGGGACTCGCGCTGCTCTGCCGCGTACTGCGCGACCGTGGCCACGACGCGGTGGGCCCGGACATCCGGGGGAGTGGGAGTTCATCGCCGACGCCGGTCTGCGCCCGGTGGGCGTCCCGGAAGGACCAGGACGGCATCGTGGTCGACCACCCGGCCGCCAGCGGCGTCCGGGCCGTGCTCACCACCCCGGCCAGCCAGCTCCCGACCGGGGTGGCGCTCCGGTCTGGAACAGCTCGCCTTCGCCCGGCTGGTTCCAGCGACGCCGCCAGGCGGTGCACCAGTACGCCGCCCGCCGTCTGCCCGGCACCACGCCGCTGGGTGGGGACGGCGGCCCGCAGGCTGGGTCGAGGGTCCGCCGGGATCGCCGTGGCCTACCGGGAACTGGGTCGCGGGAACCCCGTTGACCGGTGCCCTCTCCGCGCGGAAAGGCGGGTCCGGGAGGGGTTTTCGGCGGCGTTCAGGTCGGTCAGGGCGATCGCCGTCGTGCGCTCGAGCACGCGTCGGTGGGGGAGTCGACACTGCCGGGCCGGCAAGGTCAGCCGGCGCGTGGGCACACCGATTCGCTTGGTGTCACGACGGATTTGTCGACAGCGCCCGCAGAGTTTGGAATCATTCCAAAATATTGATGTAGCCCTATCCTGGTGCGCTCTACCAGCCTCCATGACAATCGCCGCAACGGGTGTCACTATATTGGAGTGGAGGAGAGCTCAACTATTGACTCGTGTCGGATTCTCCTCATGGAGGACGACAACGAACTCGCCGAGATGCTGGTCGACCTGTTCGCTGTCGAGGGCTATTCCACCGACCACGTCGCCGACGGCCAGCGTGGCCTCCACCTCGGACTGACCCGGTCGTACCGGGTGATCGTCGTGGACCGTGGACTGCCCGCGCTCGACGGCCTGGACGTGGTCGTACGGCTGCGCCAGCGGGCCGTCGACGCTCGCATCCTGATGCTGACCGCCCTCGGTGACACCGCCGACCTCGTCGACGGCCTCGACTCCGGGGCCGACGACTACCTCGCCAAGCCGTTCGAGGTGCCGGAGTTGCTGGCCCGGATCCGGGCGCTGAGTCGGCGCGTCACCGACGACGCCGACACCATCCCCCTGGGGACGGCCCGGCTCGACACGGCGCTGCGTGGCGTCCGCCTACCCGGCGGAGGATTCGTGCCCCTGTCCGGCCGCGAGTTCGCGCTGATCCATTCGCTGGCGCTACGCCCCCGGGCGGTGCACAGCCGCGCCCAGCTGCGTCGAGTGGTCTTCGACGGAGCCGACTCCGAGTCGATCGTGGACACCTACGTGCACTATCTCCGTCGCAAGTTGGGAACGGCCGTCGTGCGTACCGTGCACGGGTTGGGTTACCAGATCGGCACCCTGTGACCGCAGCGGCGCAGGATCGCGAAAGGCGTATTCTGCGCCGCGCTCGGATGTCCGTGGCCGCGAGCCTCGTCTTCGGGATCTGCGGCACGTTCCTGCTCGTCGGCGTTCTGATCCTGCTGGCCGCCGGGCACCGACAGGACAGCGCCGTCGACCGCTCTCTCAGCCACGCCCTGCGCCGCGGTGATGCCGGCCACGCACAGTCCGGCCTGTGGCTGTTCGTCCTGCCCGGCGAGGGGTGTGGCACTCCTGCCGATGCGCCCGCGGGCTTCCCGCGCCGGGGCTCGATGCAGACCGTCGCGACGTACGGCGGCACGCTGGAGGAGACCGTTTCGGGCAACGGCACCGTCTATCGGGTACGAACCGAGCGGTTCGGGACCGAGGTACGGCAGGCGGTACTCGACGAGCGCCGACAGCGACAGGACCGACGGCGATGGGCGGCCGGACTGACCGGCGGCGCTCTGGCGACCCTGATCGTCGCGGTGTCCGTCAGCGCGGCGGCAGCCCGTCGGGCGATAGATCCGGTGGCGGAACTGCTCGCCCTACGCCGCCGGTTCGTCACGGACGCGAGCCACGAACTACGGGCCCCGCTGACCCGGTTGCACACCCGCAGCCAGCTGATGCTCCGAGGTGCGGACGATCTGTCCGAGCCGATCGCGTCCGAGCTGCGCCGCCTGGCGGCCAGCACCCGCGAACTCGGCGAGGTCCTCGACGACGTGCTGCGCGCCGCCCGGCTGCGGTCGGGGGCGCCCGAACGCGAGCGGATCGATCTGGTCCCCGTCGCCGCCGAGCTGCTCGCCGCCGAGGCGGGACGCCTGGCGGAGCGCGGGCTGAGCGCGGTGCTGTGGACGGGAGCGGAACAGCATCAGGTGCTCGGTGTCCGCACCGCCCTGCGGCGGGTGCTCTCCGCGCTGGTCGACAACGCCATCGGCCACACCCCTGCGGGAGGCCGGATCACCATCCGCATCGCCACGGTCGACGACGGCCGTACGGTGGAACTGACCGTCCGGGACACCGGAGTCGGCTTCGACCCGGCGCGACACCCTGAAGTCTTCGAGCGCTTCGCCCGGGGTGCCGGCAGCCGGGGCTACGGCATCGGGCTGGCCCTGACCCGCGAGGTCGTGGAGAGCCACGGCGGCACGATCACCGCCGCCGGCCGGCCGGGCCGGGGTGCCCACCTCACCGTCCGGCTGCCCGCGGCGCCGCCCGTTTCCGACGCGTCCGCCCGGCGTAATCAGCGCTTCGTCCGCGCGCTCTAAGAACGTTCTGAGATTTATTTTCGACCATCGATGTGTGTGCGGCGGGTGCCGCGCACCGTCGATCGGAGGACATGACGGATGCATCAGCAGCTGATCGAGCGGACCTTTGCCTGGTCCACGCCCCTACTGGACCACCTCGGCGACCGGGACCGCCATCTGTTCCAGCGGTACGGCCAGGGGCCGGTCGTGGCGCTGCCGGAGACCCACATCCACCACGCCGTCGAACGGCACGCCGCCGCCCTCCCCGACACCGTGGCCGCCGAGCACCTCGGCACGAGGATCACCTACGGGGAGCTGGACCGGCAGGCCAACCGGCTCGCCGCCCACCTTGCCGACCTGGGCGTACGCCCCGGCGACAACGTGGCGGTGTTCGTTCGCCGCGGCATCCCCATGCTCGTCGGAATCCTGGCGGCGTTGAAGGCCGGTGCGGCGTACGTGCCGCAGGACGTCGGCCTCGCGCCGCCCACCCATCTGCGTCATGTCATCCACGCCGCAGCCACCCGGGTCATCCTGACCGTGTCCGCGGCCGCCGACCGGATACCGGTACCGGACGGACACCACCTCGTCGCGGTGGACTCCGTGATGGCGCAGCCTCTCGGCCGCTGCCCGGAGCGGTTCGTCCCGACCGAGCAGCCGGGCAGCACCGGCGAGAACTGCTACGTGCTGTTCACCTCCGGCACCACGGGACGGCCCAACGGAGTCGTCGTCACCCACCGCAACGTCTGCAACATCCTGCTCACCGCACCGGGAAACCTCGGCATCCGGCCGGGCTGGCGGGTCGGTCAGCTTCTCAACGTGGCCTTCGACATGGCGGCGTGGGAGATCCTCGGCTGCCTCAGCCACGGCGCCACACTGGTCATCCGGGGCCGGGACATCGCCGCCACCGCCGAGCGGGTCGACGCGCTCATCGCCACCCCGACCATCCTCAGCGGCCTCGACCCCGACCGGTGCGAACAGGTGAAGGTGGTGGCGGTGGCCGGTGAGCCCTGCCCCCGGTCGCTGGCCGACCGGTGGGCCCGCCGCCGTGCCTTCTACAACGCGTGCGGTCCCACCGAGACCACCATCGTGAACACGATGCACCGCCACGACGTGCACGCCGCCCGCCTGACCATCGGCCGCCCGACCCCCAACAACACCGTCTACGTCCTCGACCCGGCCGGTCGCCCCTGCGCCATCGGCGACGTCGGCGAGATGTGGGCCGGCGGTGACTGCGTCTCCGCCGGCTACCTCGACAATCCGCAGCTGAACGCCGAACGCTACGCCCCCGACCCGTTCCTCGGCGGCGGGCGGTTGATGTTCCGCACCCGGGACCTCGGCCGCTGGACCCCGGACGGGCAACTGGAACACCTCGGCCGAACCGACGACCAGGTGAAGATTCGCGGGTTCCGGGTCGAACTCGACTCCGTCTCCGCGGTCCTCGAGTCCGTACCCGGCTGCCGGCGGGCGGCCACCCTCAAACTCGACGACCGCACCCTCGTGTCGTTCGTCGCCCCCCACCACGTCGACCCGGAGGTGGCGAGGCAGGCCGTCGCCGCCGCCCTGCCCTACTACTGCGTCCCCACCACCATCCATCCGATGGCCGCGTTGCCCGAAACGAGCCGCGGAAAGATCGACAAGGCGGCCCTGCTGCGGCTGGCCGCCTCCGGGCAGTGGGAGCAGGCCGCATGAGCGTGATCAGTCCGGCCGGCACCCCGGCCGCGCCCGCCGCTGCCGACGGGCCGAGCCTGACCCCGGTCCCGCTGCCCCCACCCACGTCGCTGCCCCGGCGCATTCTCAAGCATCCCCGCCTGATGCACCATCACCGCCTGGTCGCCCTCGTGCTCACGGCGAACCTGGCGCTGCTCGGACACGCACTCACCCACGGCGGCTGGTGGTCGACCGGCCCCATCAACCTCACCGCCATCTCCAACATGGTCCTGGCCAACTTCACCCTCGCCATCCTCATCCGCCAGCAGTACGTCATCAATCTGCTGTTCTGGCTCGCCACCCGGGCGCCCACCTGGTGGCCACTGAAGATCCGCTGGACCCTGGCGAAGGTGTACCACTTCGGCGGGCTGCACGTCGGCGGCGCGCTCGCCGGGACACTGTGGTTCCTGGTCCTGGTCGGGTCCGCCACCAGCGCCGCGTACCGGGGCGAACCCGTGCCGGACGGCTTCCTCGTGGTCTCCTACCTCCTGCTCGTGCTCCTGGCTGTCATCGTCACGACGGCGCGACCGAGCTACCGGGCCCGACACCACGACCGGTTCGAACGGATGCACCGCTTCGGCGGATGGGCCGCGTTGGCCCTGTTCTGGGCACAGACGGTGCTCGCCGTCCGGGCGGACCCCGACCGGATCCCGTCGACCGCACCGCAGATCTGGGTCCTCGCCCTCCTCACCACCAGCGTCGCGCTGCCCTGGCTGCGCCTGCGCAGGGTGCCGGTGGAGATCACCCGACCCTCCAGCCACGTCGCGGTGGTCCGGTTCGACCACGGCGTGACACCCTTCGCCGGGTCCTCCACCGCGATCAGCCGCCGTCCACTCTGGGAGTGGCACTCCTTCGCCAACGTGCCCACTCCCGGCGAGAGCGGCTTCCGGTTGACCATCTCCCGGGCCGGCGACTGGACCGGATCGTTCATCGACGACACCCCCTCCCACGTCTGGGTCAAGGGCATCACCACCGCCGGGGTGGCCAACATCGAGACCCTGTTCACGAAGGTGGTCTACGTCGCCACCGGCAGCGGCATCGGGCCCGTGCTGCCCCACCTGCTGGCCCACAAGGTCCCCTCCCGGCTGGTCTGGGCGACCCGCAGCCCACGGGCCACCTACGGCGACGCGCTGGTCGACGAGATCCTCGCCGACCAGCCGGACGCGATCGTCTGGGACACCGCCGAACACGGCAAGCCCGACATGGTGCAACTCGCCTACACCGCGTACGCGGCATCCGGTGCCGAGGCCGTCATCTGCATCTCGAACAAGAAGCTGACCTGGCAGGTCGTACACGGCCTGGAACGCCGCGGCATCCCGGCGTACGGCGCCATCTGGGACTCCTGACCGGAGGGAAAAGCCACATGAACCACACCAAGATCGAGCGACGCGGCCGGGTCGTGACGGTGTACCTGCACCGGCCGGAGGTTCTCAACGCCCTCAACACCGAGCTGATGACGGAACTGGTCGACACGCTGCGCCCGCTCGACCGCGACCCCGACGTGGGCTGCTTCGTCGTCACCGGCTCCGACCGGGCCTTCGCCGCCGGCGCCGACATCCGCGAGATGGCACCGAGGACATCGGTGGAGATGCTCACCGAGGATTTCTTCGCCGGCTGGGACGCCTTCGCCGCACTGCGTACGCCGAAGATCGCCGCAGTCGCCGGTTACGCCCTGGGCGGTGGCTGCGAACTGGCGATGATGTGCGACCTTATCTTCGCTGCCGACACCGCCCGGTTCGGCCAGCCGGAGATCAAGCTCGGTGTCATCCCGGGCATCGGCGGCACCCAGCGACTGACCAGACTCATCGGCAGGTCCAAGGCGATGGACTTGATCCTCACCGGCCGGCTGATGGATGCCGAGGAGGCGGAACGCGCCGGCCTGGTCGCCCGGGTGTTCCCCGCCGACCGGCTGCTGCCCGAGACGGCGGCCGTGGCCGAGACCATCGCCGGGTACGGCAAGCCGGCCGTGATGACCGCCCGCGAGGCGGTCGACCGCGCCCAGGAGGTCGGGCTGCGGGAGGGGCTGCTCTTCGAACGACGCGCGTTCCACGCCCTGTTCGCCACCGAGGACCAGGCCGAGGGCATGCGCGCGTTCCTGGAGAAGCGGCCCGCCCGCTTCCGCGGCCGGTAGGGCCGGCTCGGCGGGTCGCGTCCGCCCCTCGGCCGGCGCCGGAGATATTGACGACGACCTAACTCTTGGGCACGCTCATCAGTTACATCACCTAGCAGATGGGCCACCAGCATGCCACGAACCGGTAATACCAGCGCCTCGTCGGCGCGTTCCCGTTCCCTGCGTCGGATCCTGGTCAGCGTTGCCAGTGCCCTGCTTCTGGTGCCGGTCGTCGCGGTGGCCGGTGCGTCGTCGGCCAGTGCGGACACCAGTCAGTTCAGGGGTGTGAACTGGGCGGTGCTCGGCGACAACTTCGTGGAGGGTCTGCTCGTTCTGGACGGGTTGAGCCAGTCGGACAGCTACGCGACGGTGCGGGCCAAGGCGGATGCGGTCTACCAGGGTTTCGACAGTCAGCTCGGGGTCAACACCGTCAGGTTGCCGGTCAACACGCACACGGTCGGTTCGTCGTGGTGGAACGCGTATCGCGGCACGATCGACGCCGCGACCGCCAGGGGGTTCAAGGTCATCCTCGCTTACTGGGAGGACGGGGCCGCGTCGGGCGGTCGGATCACGAACACGGCTGCGTTCAACTCGATGTGGGACGCCGTGACCGGCGCGTACGGCTCCAACGGTTTGGTCTACTTCGAGCCGATGAACGAGCCTCACGGTTACAGCGCCGCGGAGTGGATGAACCTCGCGGCCTCGTGGATCAACGCCCGCCCGTCGGTGCCGAAGGGCCGCATCCTCGTCAGCGGCACCGGCTACAGCACCGACCTCAGGCCCTTGTGTGGCGACAGCCGGTTCAACGGCACCCTGTTGTCCTACCACCATTACGCCTTCATGTTCGGCACGAACGACTACGCCGGCTGGCGCAGCCACTTCGAGGCCCGTCTGGGCTCCTGCGCCTCGCGGGCGATCCTGACCGAGTTCGGTGCGCCCATGGATACCGGCCTGAACTACAACGACGCCGCCAGCACCAACAACTTCGTCCGGCACATTCGCGCGGTCACCGACAGCATGCGCGCCCGCAGCATGGGTTCGGTCTACTGGCCCGCGCTCGGCGGCAAGATCACCGCTGGACAGAACCACGACTGGTACTCCATGTTCGCGCTCCGGGGCAGCGGCACGGATCTGACCGTGAGCATCCGTAACTCCACCGGCGCGGACCGCCTCCGGCACGGCTGGGGTGACGGTGGAGGTGGCACCGCGACGGTCACCCTCACCGCGCGGCACTCCGGCAAGTGCGTCGACGTGATCAGCGCGTCCACCGCGGACGGGGCCGAGGTCGCCCAGTACGGCTGCAACGGCGGCAGCAACCAGCGTTGGGAGTTCCGCAGCCTCGGCGACGGCTACCACCAGATCATCGCCCAGCACTCCGGCAAGTGCCTGGAGGTCAACGGCGCCTCCACCGCCAACAGCGCCCGGATCACCCAGCGCACCTGCACCAGCGCACAGAACCAGCAGTGGCAGACGCAGGACGCCGGCAGCGGCTACGTCCGCGTCATCGCCCGCCACTCCGGCAAGTGCCTCGACATCCCGAGCAGCTCCACCGCCGACGGCACCCGCCTGATCCAGTACACCTGCGGCACCGGCCAGAACCAGCAGTTCCTGCGCAACGCGGCCTGAGCTCGACTCATGACGCGGCACCGTGACCCGGCGCCACGTGAATCTCCGGTGCCGGACCCCCGGTCCGTCGCCCGCTCTTGTGATCCGGAGCGGGCAACGGACCGGGGGCTGCTACCCGCCGTAGGTCTCGAACTCGGCGACCCGGGGCGTGCCGGTCGAGCTGGTGATCTCGAAATTGATCTTCAGCAGTGAGGTCCGGGGAAGGTCGATCGTGCCCGCCCCGCTGCCGGTGGCCAGGACCTGGCCGGTGTGATGGTTGACGACCCGCCAGGTTCGGATTCTGCCCGCGGAGTCGGACGCCTCGCGGATGATGATCCTGGAGACCGTGGCGGGGGACAACCACTTGATCGAGATGCGCCCGGTCGTGCCCTCCGGAGACCAGTAGGTGCGCAGGTCACCGTCGCGCACGTCGCGGTAGCTCCTTCCGCTGGCCTTGGTGGAGCCGTCCGCCTCGGCCGCGATGCTGAGGTTGGGTCCGCTGGGCGCGGTCGGTACCGAACTGGGGGTGGTCGGGGCCGGTCGGGTCGGTTGGGGTGACGGGACCGGCTGGCGCGCGGGCGGCGCCACCCGGGTCGGGGACGGCAGGGTGGCCCGGGTGGAGAGTGACACCGGTGCCGGCGAGGAACCGGCCTCCTCGGTGGCACTGACCGGATCGGGTGCGGGGTCCTGGGCGAACCCGCCGGGCGCCGGGACGAACGCCGTCGCTTCCTGTTCCGGACGCGGGGCGCTGGACCAGAGCGGGGCGAGGGCGAAGACCAGCATGGCGGCCACGCCGACCGCGAGGCAGCCGAGCATCAGCGTCCGGGCGGAGCGGTCGGGAGATTTCCGGGACGTCGGCGCGGGCGGAGGCGTGGTCTGCCGGGACGGTGCCGGAGCAACCTGGTGCCAACGGCCCTGGACGGGGTCGGGGTCCGGTGCGGGTGGCCGGGCCGGTTGGCGGGAGTCGGACAGCCAGCCGCCGATTCGCAGGGCCGCGTTGGTGGGAGGTGTGTCGTCGGATGAGGTGGCCATGGCCCGTTTCGAAGCTGTGCGAAGCCACTCCGGTGGTGGCGCTGGGCAACGATTATCCGGGCAGTGCGCTTCCTGCGGTCAATAGCCCACTTGGGCGGAGAACGTGACCTTCCTCTGCGGCGCTCCGATGACGGAAAGTGACCATTGTGGTCTGGCCCCGCTTCGCCCGCTCAACCGTCAAGGGCGAGGTCCGCCACCTCGGCGGCGCATCCCCAGGACAGGGTGACCCCCGCCCCGGCGTGACCGTACGCGTGCACGAGCCGGCCGCCGGGCGAGCCCGCCGGGCCCGGCTCCGCCTCCACCCGCGGGCCACCGTGCCGGGCCGGTCGCAACCCGATCCGCTCGCCGAGCACCGGCGCGTCCGCCAACTCCGGCACCAGCGCGACGCAGCGGCGCCGGATCGCCGCTGCCGTGGCCGGGTCAGGTCTCGTGTGCCCCACCCCCGGCTGGTACGTGCCGCCGAGCACCACGTCGTGCCGGCGGGGGTGCACGTACGTGATCCCGGCCGGGTCGTCCTCGTCGCGGACCGAGACGGTCAGGCCCGGGTTCGCCACCAGCACCAGATGCCCGCGCACCGGGTGCACGGCCGGATCGGCGGCGAGCTGGCCGGCGGCCAGCCCCGTCGCGTTGACGATCGTCGGGGCGGTGGCGAACGCGTCGGCGAGCCGGCGCACCCGGCGGCGCAGGATCCGCCCGCCGCCGGCCTCCAGCCGCTGCCGTAGCCAGTGCAGGTACGGGACCATCTCCACGGTCGGCGCGGTGAACCGCAGCAGCGTGGTGTACGGCGGTTCGGCCGCCTCCGCCGTGAGGTCGTCGAGGGCCTCCGCCCACCACGGCGGGCCGGCGTACCGGTGGCGCAACAGCATCCGGGTCGGCCGCTCGACCACCCCCGGCACCCCGGCCTGGGCCTGGCGGCTCAGCTCGATGCGGGTTTCCCGGGCCCACCGCAGCACCCGTGGGTCCCGCTCGGTGTGGGTCGGGTACCAGACGGCGGCGGCCACCGCGGAGACCGTGTCGGCCGGGTCGTCCGGGGCCAGCACCGTCACCCGCGCCCCACGCTGCTGGAGGGTGACCGCCGTCGTCAGCCCGACGATCCCGCCCCCGATCACCACCACATCCGCCGCTGCCGTCATTGTCGGCTCCCTCCCTCGCTCGGGCCGTCGGCTTCGGATCGTCGCCGGTCCGGTGGGTCGCCGTCCAAGACGGATCAGGTTGCCGGCGATAAGCGGCGCTTATGATGCGGGCATGTCCGATGCCCCGGCCCGCAACGCCTGGTTGGACCCGCGTCGGCTGCGCTCCTTCGCGGTGCTCGCCGAAGAGCTGCACTTCACCCGGGCCGCCGCCCGGCTGTGTATCGCCCAGCCGGCGCTCAGCCAGCAGATCCGGGCCCTGGAACGGCAGCTCGGCGTGCCGCTGGTGCACCGGACCAGCCGGGGCTGCCAGCTGACGGAGGTAGGGGCGCGGGTCGCCGAGGAGGCCGCCCGGCTGCTCGCCGAGGTCGACGCGGCCACCAACCGGATCCGCGACCTGGTACGCGGGCGGGGCGGGCGGCTCCGGCTCGCGTACACCCGCTCGGCGCGCGGTGGCCCGGTCGACGCGCTCGTCGCGCGGTTCCGGGCCGCCCACCCGGACGTCGAGGTGGTCCCGGAGACGGCCTGGACGGCGCCGAACGTCGCCGGACTGCTCGCCGGCCGGCTTGACGTGGCGTTCGTCCGCCCGCCGGTCGACGAGCCGGCGCTGGCCTGCCGGACGGTCGACACCGAGGAACTGCTGCTGGCCCTGCCCGCGGCTCATCCCCTGGCCGTCGGCCGTCGGAAGATCAGTCGGGACGAGGTGGTCGACCTGCCGGCCGTGATGTGGCCGCGCGAGAACGGCCCCGGCATGTTCGACCGGACGATCGCCCAGGTCTGGCCGCGCGGCGGGTTCCGGCTCGTCCGGCAGGAGCCGGACGACGAGCAGCTGCTACGGGCGGTGGCGCAGGGAGGCGTGGTCGCGGCCGTCCCGGCCGGCCGGGCCCGTGCGCTGCGGCTGCGCGGGGTACGGTTGCGCCGCTTCACCGCCCCCACGCCCACCGTGGACGTCGCCCTGGCCTGGCTGCGGGACAGCACCAACCCAGCCCTCGGCCGCCTGCTCGCCCTGCTCGACTGATCGGGGCCTCAGGAGATCGCGGCCCGCACCAGCTCGACGACCTTCTTCTCCACCTCGGGGCTCCACTTCTGCAGCGCGTACGACGTCGGCCACATGTCCCCGTCGTCGAGGTTGGCCGTGTCCTGGAAGCCGAGGGTCGAGTACCGCGAGTTGAACTTGCCGGAGTCCTGGAAGAAAAGAACGATCTTGCCGTTCGCGTTCGTGTAGGCGGGCATGCCGTACCAGGTTTTCGGCGACAGCTCCGGCGCGGTCGCGGCCACCGTCACGTGTACGCGCTCGGCGAGCGCCCGGTCCTCCGGCGCCATCTGCGCGATCCGATCGAGAACCGCCTGCAGGTCGTCCGCCTTCTTGGCGCCCTTCCTGCCCTCGGCGCGCAACTCGGCGGCGCGCTCCTTCATCGCGGCCCGCTCCTCGGGGCTGAAGCCGTCGGACTCGGTCCCGGAGTTCTTGGCGGACATGCTGGGCCTCCTGTTACCTGTTCGGGCGCCGGCCTGCTACCGGCTGCCTGGGAGAAGGCTAGGCCCACGGACAGCCTGGCTGCTTCTCGATTCCTGATCTCATCGCGGCCGGACGAGGGGTCGGGCGCGCGGCACTTTGGCTGGCCGAGCACGGTGTTTGTCGATGACCACGTCGGCCAGCCGGAGCGGGTCCACCCCGGCCAGGTACAGCCGTTCGGCGACCAGGAGGTCTGCCACCGATCTCTCCTGTGGCGGCTGCCACCGTGCCTACCGTGCGGATATCGCTCGCCTTCGTGATCGTGCCACGCGAGGATGTGGTGATGAGCGCAGCACCTGACGGGTTCACCTATCGCCTCCGGAAGAACGGGGAGGTCGAGTTGCTGCACCATGGCCGGCCAGCCGGTGTTCTCCGCGGCGCCGCGGCGACCCGGTTTCTGCTCGACGTGACGAACGATGATCCACAAGAGCTGATGGCCCGGCTGACCGGCAACTACAAGCACGGCAACGAACGGACGGCGAAGCACCATCCGCGCAACCGCCGCCGGTAGCCCGACCCACGGCCCTCGGCGGGTAAACGTCCGACTCATCCGAGACACGCATCGAGGACAGGTGCGGGTGCCGTCCTATTTCCCCGCGAGCGACCTGGCGACGCCGGAGCCCATCGCCGGATCCGCCACGCGGCGAGACCACAGCCCGCTCCTCCGCGCGGCACTGCGGGAACACGCCGTTCCGCAGTGCCGCGCGATGCACCGGGCGTGCGCCGGGCGGGTGAACCGATGACCGGGGCGGAGGTCCCGCTCACCGGGGGCAACGTCACGGCGGGCGTGGTGCGGGTCGGCGACACCGTACGACGGCGGGTCGGTCCGTGGACGCCGGCGGTCCACGCGCTGCTCGACCATCTCTGGTCGGTCGGGTTCCGGGGCGCACCGCGCGCGTTGGGCATCGACGAGCAGGGACGGGAGGTGCTCAGCTACGTCGACGGTGAGGTGCCGTGGCCGCTCCGCTTCGACCTGCTGGAGCCGCGCGACCAGCTCGCCAGGGTGGGTCGGCTCGTCCGGGAGCTGCACGACGCCCTGGCGACCTTCACTCCGCCGCCGGACGCGCGCTGGAACGTACTGATCCCGGCGGACCGCGACGAGTTGGTCATCCACCACGACCTGGCCCCGTGGAACCTGGTGGTTGGGGATCGGTGGGTCGTCATCGACTGGGACAACGCCGGGCCGGGCTCGCGGCTGTGGGACGTCGCGTACGCCGTCCACGGCTTCGTGCCGATGTCGGCGCACCCCGACTGGCAGCGGGTGGACGCCGGGCCGCGACTGCGGGCCTTCGTCGATGCCTACGGGCTGGACGAGCAGCAGCGCCGTCGCCTGGCGCCGATGCTGACCGTCCGGACCCGGGCGATGTACGAGTTCCTGCGCGAACAGGCCGCGCTCGGCGCGGAGCCCTGGGCGACCCACTGGCGGACCGGGCACGGCGACGCGTGGCGCTCGGACGCCGAGTACACTGAGCGCCACGCGGACCTGTGGGTGAGGGCGTTGCTCGACTGACTGGGTCGGAAGCGGATCGTGGCCGGTTGTGCGCCACGCCGTCGTCGCGCCGGGGTTCACGCAGCACGTGCGGGTACGCCCAACGCAGCGGCAGCGGCTCACACCGGTTGCCGTGCACCATGTCGTCCAGCCCGAGGGATGGCGTCGCGCCCACCCCTCCACCCGAACGGAGCCTGCTCGTGGCCGACCTCGCCGTCCGCCCGATGACCGTGGCCGACGCCGACCGGGTCCTCGCCATCTATCAGGCCGGTCTCGACGGCGGTCACGCCAGCTTCGAGACCACCGCCCCCACCTGGGCGGCCTTCGAGACCGGGAGGCTGCCCGCCCACCGCTTCGTCGCCACCGACCCCGCCGATGAGGTCGTCGGCTGGGTCGCGGTCACACCCACCTCCACCCGCGCGGTCTACGCCGGCGTGGTCGAACACTCGATCTACATCGACCCCGCCGCACAGGGCAGGGGAGCCGGCCGCCTACTACTCGACGCGTTGATCACCTCCACCGAGGCCGCCGGGATCTGGACCATCCAGTCCGGCGTGTTCCCCGAGAACACCGCCAGCCTGGCGGTGCACCGGCGGGCCGGGTTCCGGATCGTCGGCACCCGGGAACGCGTCGGCCGCCACCACGGCCGCTGGCGGGACGTCATCCTCCTGGAACGGCGCAGCCCCGCCATCACCTGACCGTCGCGAGTAGCCTCCGGGAATGGCGTTCGGTCAAGGGTTGGCTGGGTCAGCCGGCGAGGCGCGGTTCCCGCCGCGGCAGGCTGCGGGGCGGGGACCCGGCTGGTACCGGGGTGACTGCCACGTGCACTCGGTGTACTCGCACGGCGCAGACCTGACGCCGGCGCAGCTGGCCGCCGCTGCCCGCGCGGCCGGCCTGGACTTCGTCGCCACCACCGAGCACAACAACTCGCTCGGGCACGAAGCGTGGGCACCCCACGCGGGTGACGATCTGCTGGTCATCCTGGGTCAGGAGGTCACCACTCGCACGGGGCACTGGTTGGCGCTCGGTGTCGCCCCCACAGCAGTGGTGGACTGGCGGTACGGCGTCCGCGACGAGGTGATCCGTCGGCACCTCGACCAGGTACGTCGAGGGGGCGGGTTGTGCGTCGCGGCCCACCCGTACGCGCCCTATCCCGGCGGCACTTTGATGTACCCGTACCGCTGGTTCGACGCCGTCGAGGTGTGGAACGGGCTGTGGGCGTCGGACGTGGCGTGGAACGCCGACAACGAGGCGGCCCTGGCCGAGTGGGGGCGCGGACTGGCCTTCGACGTGCACCAGGGGAGTTGGCGTCCGGCGGTGGGCAGCAGCGACACCCATCTGGCGGGTCAGCTCGGCACGCCGCACACCGTCGTGTTCGCGGAGGAGTTGAGCACCGAGGCGATTCTCGCCGGTGTCCGGGCGGGCCGGAGCTGGATCGCGGAGTCGGCCGCCGTCGAACTGGCGTTCGCCGCCACTGCCGCCGACCGGAGCGCGGGCGTCGGCGAACGCCTGGAATCCCGGGGCGAACCGGTCGTGGTGCGGGTACGGGTGACGGGCGTGCCGTTCGGCATCGTCAGCCTGCACACCGAGCGCGGCGTGGCACACCGTGAGCGCTTGGGCGCCGACGGATCGGGCGTCGCTCAGTGGCGGACCGCGGCGGACGAATCCGGCCTGGTGCGGGTCGAGGTACGTCATCCGGACGGACGTATGGCGGCGCTCAGCAACCCGATAACGATGATTTGACCGGCGCGATCTGCCCGCTGGTTTCAGCCGAGGTCGTGTTCGTTTTGCGACCATCATCGATCGGCAACCCGGGCGGTGCGGACGTCGGTCGACCCACTCGGCGAACCGATGCGTAGAGCACACCGTTTCCCCTGCTCAGGGCCTTCCCGTCGTCCGCACCGCCCAATTCTCGCGGATCAGACCTCAGGAGGTGCTGCCCGGGAGCACCCAGGCTCCCTCCGGCCCGGCGTACACGCCGCCGAGGCCGGGAACGCTGGCGGCCCGGCCCGGCGCCGTGCCGTTGGTGGCCGACTCGACCGCGTCGAGGATGTCGTCGAGCACCTCGACGTCGATGTCCACGTCCAGGTCGATGTCGCGGATGCAGACGACGACGCCTTGCACGTTGGCGTTCGCCGCGGCGGCCACGCCGGTCTGGACGAAGGTGTTGACGCTATTGGTGCTGGTGTTGTCGCGGATGTTCTGGATGACCGCCGCGTCGGCGTCCTGGTCGTTGGTCGCGCAGGTGACGCCGTTGCCGTCCCCGTCGGGCAGTACCACCCGCTTGGGCGTGGTGTTGCCACGGTTGTTGTTCGAGGAGTTCTTCTCCCGCTGCTGGTTCGAGTTGCGGGGCTCCTTGCTCGGGCCGTCCGGCGCGGCGAGCGCCGCGACGGGTGCCGCGAACAGCAGGGCGGCGCTGCCCAGCACCGCCCCGCCGGCGAGCTTGGTCAGAAACCTCTTCGACATGTCCCTCATCCCTTCTTTGGGGTCGGCTCAGGAGGACGAGCCAAGCTGAACGTTAGGCGGATTCATGTCGTATCGGGCCGTTTTCCAGGCTTCGGACGCTCGGCGACTTACAGGTGATATATCTGGTTGTTCGCGATAGATGAGGTAAACCCGGTTCACAGGAGTCCGGGGGATGACGGGGCCCGTGGCCTCGACGCCGACATCGGCGTCTGCCTGGCCGGTGCCACCGTGACGAGGAACACCTGACCGATCCTCCACCAAGGGCGAAACTCGGCGGCGCACGGTCGGTGGTGGCGGCTAATCTCCGCTGCGGACTTCCCCTCCGTACGCCACGTCTGCCTCGGCAGGCGCCGCGTCGGCTCCATGCTGAGCCGGTCATCCGGCCGTTCCCCTCAGGAGACCTCGTGACGCAGCAATCGGTCGCGGCACCCCCACCTGTCCCGACAGCGGACAAGCTCGACGCCGCAGTGCTCAAGGTGGCAGGCGTCGTGGTGCTCGGCGCGATCATGTCGATCCTCGACGTGACGGTCGTCAGCGTCGCGCTGCCGACCTTCCAGAGCGAGTTCGGCGTCTCCTACGCGCGCGTCGCGTGGACGATGACCGGCTACACCCTCGCGCTGGCCACGGTCATCCCGCTCAGCGGATGGGCCGCCGACCGGTTCGGCACGAAACGCCTCTACATGATCGCCCTGGCGCTGTTCACGATCGGCTCCGGCCTCTGCGCCACCGCCGACACCATCGGGCAGTTGGTCGCGTTCCGTGTCCTGCAGGGTCTCGGCGGCGGCATGCTCATGCCGCTCGGCATGACGATCATGACGCGGGCGGCCGGGCCGCACCGGATCGGCCGGCTGATGGCCGTCCTGGGCATCCCGATGCTGCTCGGCCCGATCGGCGGTCCGATCCTCGGCGGCTGGCTGATCGACGTGGCGAGCTGGCACTGGATCTTCCTGATCAACCTGCCGATCGGGGTCATCGCGCTGCTCTACGCGCAGCTGGCCCTGCCGAAGGACGCTCCCGAGCCCTCGGAGTCGTTCGACTTCCTCGGCATGCTGATGCTCTCCCCGGGACTCGCCCTGTTCCTCTACGGGGTCTCCTCGCTGCCGGAGACCGGCACCTTCGCCGACGCGACGGTCTGGGTGCCCATGCTGATCGGCGGTGCGCTGGTACTGGCGTTCGTCCGCTACTCCTTCACGCCGCGTCACCCGCTGTTGGACCTGCGGCTGTTCGGCAACCGCAGACTGACCGTCGCGGCGGTGACCATGTTCGTCTTCATCATCGCCTTCATGGGCGCCGGTCTGCTGTTCCCGAGCTACTTCCTGCAGGTGCGCGGTGAGTCCACCCTGGCCGCCGGCCTGCTGATCGCGCCGCAGGGCATCGGCGCGATGGTCACCATGCCGATCGCCGGTGTCCTGGCCGACAAGGTGCCGGTCGGCCGGACGGTGCCGTTCGCGCTGCTACTGATCGTCGCCGGGATGTTCACCTTCACGCAGGTCGACCCGCACACCTCGTACGTGCTGCTCTGCGGCTCGCTGTTCGTGATGGGTCTGGGCATGGGCGGCACGATGATGCCGGTCATGACCTCGGCGCTGAGGACGCTGACCGGCCCCGAGGTGGCTCGCGGCTCCACGCTGGTGAACATCCTTCAGCAGATCGGCGGCTCCGTCGGCGCGGCGGTGATGTCGGTGATCCTCACCAACGAGCTGAACAGTTCCCGGCCGATCCCCGGCGTGACCGACCCGAGCGGCGAGCCGGTCAGCGAGGCGGGGCTGGCCATCGCCGCGCAGCAGCGGCCCGAGCTGATCCAGCAGTTCCCGGTCGACCCGTCGCTGATCGACCGCGGGCTCGACTTCGCCGCCGACTCGTTCGCCACGACGTTCTGGGTGGCGTTCGCGCTGGTGCTCGTCACGCTGGTCCCGGCGGCGTTCCTGCCCCGACGGCGTGAGCGGTCGCACCTGCTGGACGACCAGCCCGAGGGCCAGCCCGGCACACCGGTCGTCGTCCACTGATGCCGAGCCCAGCGGGCCGTCGGACACGTTCCGGCGGCCCGCTGGCATCTGCCGGTGGGCTCAGGCGCTCTGCCGCAAGTAGGTCCGCACCCCGAGCAGGACGGACAGTACGGCGATTCCGAGGGCGATCAGCGCCGTCGAGAGCATGGTCGTGCTGAGCACGTCGCCCTGGAACGCGCTGCGCATGCCGTCGACGATGTACCGGAACGGGGTCAGCCGCGAGACCAGGTCGAGCCAGCGCGGCGCGAACGACATCGGCAGCATCACCCCGGAGAGCAGCAGCAGTGGCATCAGCCCCGTGTTCAGCGTCGGCCCCAGGGTGTCCTCGCTCTTCACCGTCAACGCGAGGGCGCAGGAGAGACAGGCCAGACCCAGCGACAGGAGCATGACCACACCGAGCGCCGCCAGCACCCCCGGCACCGACGCCCGCAGGCCCAGCGGTATCGCCACCGCGATCAGCAGGACCGCCTGGACGAGTAGCAGCACGACGTCGCGCAGTACCCGGCCGAGCAGCAGGGCGACCCGGCTCACCGGGGTCACCCGCAACCGCTCGATCACTCCACTACGCCATTCCGCGATCACCCCGAAGCCGACGAACGCGGAACCGAAGAGGCTCAGCTGCACCAGCACCCCGGGCACGTACGTCTGCCACGCGCGCTCGGCCGGGACGCCGGTGATCGACAGGGTACTGGTCATCAGCGGGCCGTAGAGCACCAGGAACGCCACCGGTTGGGAGATCCCGATGATGATCCAGATCGGGCTCCGCAGGGAGATCCGTGCGTGTCGTTGGAACACCAGCAGGATGTCAACGAGCATGGACATGCTCCACCCCCTCGGTGGTCGGAATCGGTGAGGTCGGGCCGTTCGGGTCGTCGCGCAGGCCCCGACCGGTGAGGGTGAGGAAGACGTCGTCCAGGCTGGGGCGGGCGAGCTGCAACGCCCGTACGCCGAGACCCGCGCCGGCCAGGGTGGTGATCACGTCGATGATGCCCTGTTCGCCGTCGGCCAGGGTGACCTGGAGACCGCCCGTGCCCGTCACCGCCGCCTGCCGGACCCCGGGCAGCCCGGCCAGCAGTCGCCGCGCGGCGTCCGGGTCGCCGGCCACGTCCACGGTCAGCACGTCGGCGGCCAGTTGCCGCTTCAGGTTGGCGGGGGTGTCCTCGGCGACGATCCGTCCGTGGTCGATCACCAGGATGCGGTCGCAGAGCGCGTCCGCCTCGTCCAGGTAGTGGGTGGTCAGGAAGACGGTGGTGCCGTTCTCGTCGCGCAGCCGGCGGATGTGCTCCCACAGGTTGTTGCGGCTGTGCGGATCCAGGCCGGCGGTCGGCTCGTCCAGGAAGACGATCTGCGGCTCGTGGACCAGGCCGAGCGCGATGTCCAGCCGGCGACGCTGCCCGCCGGAGAGCGAGCCGACCGGCCGGGAACCCAGCCCGCCGAGGTCGAGCTGCGCCAGGAGGGCGGCCACCCGACGGCCGGCCGGTCCGGTCCCGATCCGGTACAGCCGTGCCTGCAGGAACAGTTCCTCGTCCACCAGCGCGCTGGGGTCGGTGCCGCCGTACTGGGCGACGTACCCGATCCGACGGCGGACCTCCCGTGGTGCGGTACGCAGGTCCGCGCCGGCGATGCGGGCCGTGCCGCTGGTCGGTTGCAGCAGTGTGGTGAGCATCCGCAGGGTGGTGGTTTTGCCGGCGCCGTTGGGGCCGAGGAACCCGACGATCTCCCCGGGCTGGACCCGTAGGTCGACCCCCCGGACCGCCGCGACGGTCTGCCGGCCGGCCCGGAAGGTCCGGGTCAGGCCGTTCGCCTCGATGATGGTCATGGCTGTCCCTCGGTTTCCGCGTGGGTGGCCCGGCCGTCGCCCTCGGCGAGCACCGGCAGGTCCCGCCAGGCGTGCGGATCGGTCGGGTCGGCGGGGGCGTCGGCGTGCAGGACGTACCGGTGCGGCGCCATCGCGGTGTACGAGCCGGCGAGCCGGCGCAGGCAGGCCAGGTGCGCCTGCGCGGGGCCGCCTATCTCGTCGCTGGCGGCCAGATGGGCGACGATCGTCCCGTCACCGCCGTCGTTCTCGTGCCTCGGGTCGGGGTGCACCACGAACGCCTGGGCGTGCCCGGGCAGTGCCAGCCGCAGCATCCGGTTGACCTCGCCGAGCTGGATCCAGCTGTGGTCGATGTGGTGCCAGTCGCCGTCCCGGGCGATCGGCGTGATCCCGGCGACCTCGCCGATCTGCGCCAGCGGAATGTTGTCGGTGGCCGCCGCGGCGAGCACCCGTTCGGTGCCGAGCAGCAGCCCTTCCATCTCCGCGTCGGGAACATACCGGTTGTCCCCGGTGATGAGCTCCAGGATCAGCGACTGCTCGGTCCGCACCAGGTGGAACAGGAGCAGGTTGTCGAAGCCGGCCGGGGTCCACCAGTCGATGAACGTCTCGGCAGTGGCGATTGTCGGCAAATCCGGCGGGGCATTGCCGGAGATGTTGTTGAACACGCCATCACGGATCATGGGTAGGCCCCGTTCGTGCGCGATCCGGTCGTGCACCCGCTGCAACGCCTCGGCGTCGAAGACGCTGTTGCGGTTGGCGCGCAGCAAGGCGGTCCCGGCGTGCCGGACCAGCGCGTCGTAGTCGGGCTGGCTGACGTCGAGGCCGATCAGGCCGTCCTGGGACACGGTGCTGACGTACTCGCGCAGCCGTGCGCCCAGCCGGTTGGCGGCGGGGGAGTAGAGCACCACGTGTCGCTGCCCGCTCCGGGTGGCGAGCACGGCGGCGAGCGCGGCCAGGACGGCCATCGATCGGCTGGCGCCGATGCGGGCCGTGATCCGGTCGAGCGCGGCTGCCGCGCGCGGCGAGTGCAGCTCGGCGCTGCGCGGGGCGAGCGCCGGCGCGCTGCCGTCCGGCCCGGCCCCGTCGGCCGGTGCCACCGGTACGACCGGTCGGGGCAGTACGCAGCGGGGACGCCGCCGCAGGATGGCCGACCAGTACCGCAGCGCCGCCTCGGCCTGCCGCCGGCTCTGCGGTGAGCGTTCCCGCGCGGCCCGGTCCAGCGGCTGGTGCGGGGGCTCGTCCCGGTCGCTGGCCGTCCCGGCCAGCAGTGCGGTGAAGCGTTTGCCCAGCACGGCGATGCTGCCATAGTCGGCGGCCATGTGCGAGTAGACCGCGACCGCGGCGTGCACCAGATCGCCGTCGACCGCCACCGCGAAGCGCAGCGGTAGGTCGGTGGACAGGTCGATCGGTCGTTCCCGTAACCGGCCGATCAGCTCCCGGGCCAGCGCCGCGCCCCCGGGCCCGGCCGGCCGTTCGTGGATCTCGATCGGCAGTTCGACGCTGCGGGCCACGCGCTGCACCGGCCCGTCCGGCCCGTGGTGGTACGTGGTGCGCAGGGACTCGTACCGGCGGACCAGGCCGGCCAGGGCGGTGCAGGCACGGTCGAGAGTGGTCCCGGCCGGCACCGTGAAGACCCATTGATCCAGGCTGAGGAAGTGGTCGTCGGTGAGCGCGGAGATCCATTGCAGCGCGTTCGCCTGTCCCAGGGTCAGTGGGCCCTGCGCGGCGCGGGGGCCGTCCACCCGTAGGTGGATGGTGCGGACGGTCTCGCTCGGGGCGGTCATCGGTCACCTTCCGTGGCGGTACGGCCGGCACCGGAGGCGAGCACAGGTCGGGAACGCCAGGCAGCCGGGTCGGTGGGGTTGGCCGGGGCCGAATCGTGCAGGACGTAGTGGTGTGGGGTCACCACGGCGTACCGGCCGCCGAGGTGGGCCAGGCAGGCCAGGTGAGCCTGCCGCGGGGTCCGGGCCCCGTCCGCGGCGACGAGGTGCGCGACCACGCGGTGCCCGGGCCCGTCCGGGACGGCGAACGCGTACGCGGGGGTGCCCAGCGCGTCGTGCAGCAGCGCCTGGACCTGGCTGAGCTGTACCCAACTGACCCCCACCCGCACCCAGTCGCGGTCGCGGGCCACCGGGGTGAGCCCGCTGAGGGCGGGGATGTCGTCGAGGCGTACCTGCCCGGCGCCGGCGGCGACGAGGACGCGTTCCATGCCCCGCAGCAGGGCGGCGATCTCGGTACGGGGTACGTGCCGGGTGTCGCCGGTGCTGACACCGAGGATCATGGCCGGACGGACGGCGATCAACTGGACCACCAGGCGGTTGGGGAAGTGCGGCGTCGTCGTCCAGGTGAGGCTGCTCTCCGCGGCGCCGGGCGTGGGCGACCAGCGCAGGCCGGGGTGGTCGAGCACCGGCAGTTGGACGGTGGCCGCCTGCCCGGCGTCGAGCGTCAGGTGGGCGCTGATGTTGTTGAAGACGCAGTCCCGGCTGTAGTCCATGCCCTGCTCGTCGTTGATCCGGGTGGCCTCGGCCACCAGGTCGCCCACGTCGAAGATGCTGTTCCGGTTGGCCCGCAACATGGCCGCGCCGGTACGCCGGGCCAGGTCGTCGAAGGTCGGTCCGGTCACGTCCACCACCATCAGACCGTCCTGCGCCAGGGTGCCGACGTAGTCGCGCAGCCGGGACGTGAACCGGTTGCTGGACAGCGCGGCGAACACACAGCGGGACTGGCTCACCCGTACCGACACCACGGCGGAGAATGCGGCGAGTACGGCGGCGGCGGGACCGGCCTGGGTCCGGGCGGCGATCTGGTCGAGGGCCGCGGTGGCGGCGGGGGAGCGCAGCGCTGCGCAGGCCGCGCCGCTCTGCGCGCTGTGGACGGGTGGCAGCGCCATCAGGCACTGGGGTGTCTGCCGCAGGTGCCCGGTCCAGTACCGCAGGGCCGCGGCCGTTCGCCGTTGCCCGGCCGGGGAGGTCTCCTCGGCCGCCTGGTCGAGCGGCTGGTGCCGGCCCGTCCCGGCCGACCGTTCCTCGGGGGCGTCCACCAGCTCGGCGAACTCCCGGCTCAGAATCGCCATGCTGCCGTAGTCGACGGCCATGTGTGAATACACGGCCACGGCTGCGACCGCTTTGTCGCCCGAGGCCGCCACAGCCAGGCGTACGGGCAATTCGTTGGCCAAGTCGAACGGCTTCTCCCGGAGGTGGCCAATCATCTGACGGGATATCTGATCCGGATCGGCGGCGGCGTCGACATGGTGCATTTCGGCGGTGAGCACTCCGGTGCGCAGGACGTGTTGGAGCAGCTCGCCGTCGCGTTCGTGAAACATCGTCCGCAGCGATTCGTGCCGGGCCAGCAGGATCGAGACGGCCTCCACCACGTCCGTGACGTGGACGCCGGCGGGCACCGGAAGGATCCACTGCAGGGTGCCCATCGGGTTGGACAGATCCATCCGCATCCACTGCCAGGTGTTGCGTTGACCGCAGGTGAGCGGCCCTTCGCCGGCCCGCTGCCCGGCGAATGCGATCTCCAGCCGGTCTTTTACCATGGGACTGGACATCATGCCTCCGCTCGTCGGCGACCCTACGTGCCTGCCGTCCCACCCTCGCCCCTGCGGCCCCGCCGCGGATAGTCGGGAAAACCCCATTGTTGGCCGGCCCGCGTCCCGGGGTCACCGAGGCGGCCCGTACGTCCCGTTCGGTGTTGATTCCCAGGGGTTTGCGAATGAATAGTCAACAAAGCAGGTAAATTGCCTGCTCTGGTTCATTGGCGGGCGCGTCTTTCCTTTGTCTGGTCCGGGATTCCCGGCCCTCGGGAACCTGGGGATTACCCCATTGCCTGCCCGTGACCGGCTCCCTAACGTAGTGGCGTCTAACGATCAATAATTGACCCGAGGGGTGGCCGCACCATGACCTCGCTGGCACCGACCCGGCCCGATGTCGTCCTGCGTCAGGTGGCGGCCTTCGCGCCGGAACGCTCGGTCACCGTGGAGGAGATCGCCGCCGAGCTGGGGCTCAACCGCTACCAGACCCGGCTGTTCCGGCGGATCCGTGGGCTGAACCGGATGCGCAGCGACCCCGACCTCGGGCTCCTCGACCTGGTCTGCCCGCCGGCGGACGCGCTGCTGGCCACCGTCGCCGAACGCGACCGGATCCGTTACCTGATCTTCGCCCACACCGCGCAGGACCTCACGCCCACCACCATGATCGCGGCGGACGCGCTGCGTGAACGGCTCGGCCTCACCGGGGCCGAGGCGTTCGCGGTGACCCAGCACGCCTGCGCCAGCGGCCTGCTCGCCGTGGAGGTCGCCGGCGAGCTGCTGCGCGCCGACGGCGACCCGACGGCCCTCGCGCTCGTGCTCACCGGGGAACAGCCGTTCACCCGGGCCGTCCGGGTGCTCTGGAACACCTCGATCATCGGCGAGGCGTCGTCGGCCTGCCTGGTGGGCCTCGGTGGCGAGGGCACCCGCGTCCTGTCGTACGCGGCGCGCACGGTGGGCGAGTTCTTCGACGGGTACCAGCTCGCCGGCGAGGCCCTGCACCGCTTCGGCAGCACCTACCACACCCACCTGATCGCAGTGATCCAGGAGGCGCTGGACGCCGCCGGGCTGGAGCTGGACGACCTGACGTTGGTCGTCCCGCACAACGTCAACATCTCCTCCTGGGTCACCATCTGCGCCACCCTGGGGCTGGCCCGGGACCGGGTCTTCCTGGACAACGTCGGGGAGTTCTCGCACTGTTCGTGCACCGACCCGTTTCTCAACCTGGCGACGCTCGCCCGCCAGGGTGCGCTGGTTGCCGGGGGGCGCTACCTGGTCACCGCCGTCGGTCTCGGTGCCACCTACTCCGCCATGGTCGTCGAGTGCTGAGGGAGCCGATCATGTTCACCCGATACCTCCGCGAGATCAAGCGGGCGCTGACCGGGGCTCCCGATACGCCGCTGGTGCTGGTGTGCAACTTCGAGGCCGAGGCGCAGTGGGCACGGGGACACGTCGGGCTCCCCGCGCCGCCCGCGAACGCCGCCCGCCCGCTGGTCGCCGCCATGGAGGAACTCGGTGTACTGCTCGCCGGCCCGGACGACACGCTGGTGCTCAGCCGCCCGCCCGACCCCGGATACCAGGACTATCTGACCGAGCAGGGCCTGGCCCTGCCCACCGTGCTGGTGCCCGAGAACTGCCAGCCCGGGCGCTCCACCACCCGGAACGCGCTGGACTCGCCGGTCCTGCTCGACCAGCTTCGCCGGCTCGGCGGGGACGGCGCCCACCTGCTGCCGATGGGTACCACCAGTGACGAGGAGGAGCTCGCCCGCCGATGCGGCATCCTCCTGGCCGGACCGGGCGCCCAGGTGGTCGAACGGGTCAACAGCAAGGTCTACGGCCGGCGGCTGACCGACGCGGCCGGCCTGCGCCCGGTGCCCGGCGCCTGCTGCGAGACCCGGCAGGAACTGACCGACGTGCTGGCGCGATACCAGGGCCGGCTGGAGTCCGGGCAACCGCTGGTGGTCAAGGACGCCTACGGTGTCTCCGGCAAGGGGTTGCTGGTGCTCGACAACCCGACCCGGGCGGCGCAACTGCTGCGGATGGTGGACCGGCGGGCGGCCCGCACCGGCGACGACCGGATGCAGGTGGTCGTCGAGGAGTGGCTACCCAAGCGGTGTGACCTGAACTACCAGATCACCATCGGACGCGACGGGCGGGCGGCCCTGGACTTCGTCAAGCAGGCGCTGACCGCGCAGGGCGTGCACCAGGGCCACCTGATGCCGGCCGACCTCAGCGCCGAGCAGTACCGGCAGATCGAGCACGCCGCCGCTCAGGTGGCGGCCCGGCTGCACGCCGACGGCTACCACGGGGTGGTGGGCGTGGACGCCATCGTGGGCGCCGACGAGACGCTCTACCCGGTGCTGGAGATCAACGCGCGGCTGAACATGTCCACCTACCAGGGGGCGATCACGGAGCTGTGCCAGCCGCCCGGCACCGTCGCGCTGGCCCGGCACTACCCGCTGCGACTCGCGGCCCCCCTGGAGTTCGCCGCCGTACGGCGCGTCCTAGACGGCGTCCGCGCCGGCTGGCCCGCGACGCGGGTGCTGGTCACCTGTTTCGCCACCGTCAACGCGAACGCGCTCGTGCCCGTCGGCGCCGGTGGCCCGCCGGAGCCGTTCGACGGGCGGCTGTACGCCCTGCTGATCGCCCCCGACCGGGACCGGTTGGCCGAACTCGACGGGGCCGTGCGGGCCGCCGTCACCACCCTGTCGCTGCCCGAGGAGAGCCATGACTGAGCCGGCCAACGGCCACACCGTCCAGGGCGTACCCGTCGCCGAACTGGCCGACCGGTACGGCACTCCGCTGTACCTCTACGACGGTGCGATCATCCGCGCGACCTACCGGCGGCTGCGCGACCTGCTCGACCCGTCGGTCGAGATCTACTACTCGCTCAAGGCCAACCCGAACATCAGCGTCTGCGCGCTCCTGCACTCGCTGGGCGCCGGCGCCGAGGTCTCCTCCCTGGCCGAACTGGTCACCGCCCGCCGCGCCGGGGTGCCGGCGCGGGACATCATCTTCCTCGGACCGGGCAAGTCCGCCGCCGAGCTGGCCGCCTGCCTGGAGCACGACATCGGCGCGATCGTGTGCGAGTCCCTCGACGAGGTCGCCACCGTCGAGGCCATGGCGGCGGCACTGCCCGACACCGGCAGCGGTAGCCGTTACGTCCGGGTCGTGCTGCGGGTCAACCCGGCGTTCGTCACCAAGGGCTCCCGGTTGGCGATGGGCGGCAAGCCCCGCCAGTTCGGCATCGACCAGGAACTGGTTGCCGAGGCCGGCCCGACCCTCAAGGCGCTACGCCACGTACGGGTCGTCGGCCTGCACGCCTACATGGGCACCCGGATCCTCGACGCCGCGGACATCGTGCACAACACCCGCGGCGTGCTCACCGCCGCGGCGGAGTTGGCCGCCGCGCTGGATCTTCCGCTCGACCTCGTCGACGTCGGCGGCGGGTTCGGCGTGCCGTACTTCGACAAGGAGTCCGACCTGGACGTCGAGACGGTGGCCGAGGGGTTCAACGCCGCCGTCGCGCGGTTCCGCGTCGATCACCCGCAGACCCGGGTCATCACCGAGCTGGGTCGCTACCTCATCGGCTGGGCGGGCACCTACGTGGTCCGTGCCCGGCAGGTCAAGGCGTCGCGCGGCGAATGGTTCGTCGTCGCCGACGGCGGCACCAACCACCACATGGCGGCGGTCGGCATCGGCAGCTTCGTCAAGCGGAACTTCCCCATCCGGTCGCTGACCCGACCGGCCGAGCCGCCGGTCCGCCAGTACACGGTCACCGGGCCGCTCTGCACGCCCAACGACGTGATCGGCAAGCAGGTGGCGCTGCCCGAGGTCCGCCCGGGCGACCTGATCGGCGTCGAGCGCTCCGGCGCGTACGGGCCGAGCGCGTCTCCGGTGCTCTTCCTCAGCCACGGCCACCCGGCCGAGGTGCTCGTCCTCGACGGCGTGGCGCACCTGGTGCGCCGGGCCGACACCGTCGACGACCTGCTCCGACCACAGCGCCTCGTCGATCCCGCCGTACCGGTTGCGACTCCGGCCCCGGCCGCGTCGCCGATCCCCTGAGTCGATGTCCCACCGCGTCATGCCCGGCCGCCGGTCGGCCGGATCGTTCCCGAGAGGAAGAACCGATGGAACGCAACGAGATCGTCAAGAACATCCAGGGTGCGCTGACCGAGGTGTTGATGCGTGACTTCGGTCCGCTGCCCGAGAGCACCCGCCTCTTCGAGGACATGCACCTGGACTCCACCGCCATCCTCGAGCTGCTCATGGCCCTGGAGGACAACATCGGCATCGAGGTTGATCCCGAGAAGCTGGACATGGACGACTTCCGCACCATCGGCACGCTGACGGACTTCCTGGAGCGTACGCCGAAGGTGACGTCCTGAGCCGTGCCGCCGCCCGCTCCACCACGGAGGACCTGGCCATGCCCCTGACCCTGCGCGGCGCGGCGGCCCTCGTGCGTCTCGACGGCAACCCGTACGAGCGCGACGAGGGACTGCTCGCCTACCAACGGGACCTGCTCGCGCCGTACGGCATCGAGGTCGACGAGGATCTGATGAAGCAGTCCCGGAACATCGGGTTCCGGGAACTGGCCGAGGAGCTGATCGGCCGGTGCCCGAGCCCGATCGGCGTGCCCGACCTGCTGCTGCTGGCCTACGGACTGCCCGACCGTTACCCGCTCAAGACCGTCACCACCCGGCTCAACGCCCTGATGGGTGGCCACAGCCGTAGCTTCGCCGTCTCCGAGCAGGGACTGCGGGCACCGTTCACCGCCCTGCGGATCGCCGAGGCTCACCACCGGGCGGGGCAGGCAACCAGCCTCGCCCTGTTCGTCTGCGAGCAGACCACACTGCCCTACCGGGACCCGCTCGTGCACGACACGCCCCTGGTGGACAGCGCCGTCCTGCTGTACTTCGGCACCGGCACCGGCACCGGCTTTCGCTTCGTCGGCACCGAGGCCACCGGCGACGGGGTACCGCTCGGGGAACTGCTGGCCAGCCGGCGTCCGGCCCTACCGCCCGGGCCGGCGTTGCTGGTCGCCGGTCCCTGGCCGGCGGCTGACCAGCTCGACGCCGTCGATTTGCCGGTGCACCGGTGCGAGCCGGGCAGCTACTGCACCAGCGTCTGGCTCGACCTGGCCCGCCACCACGAGGAATGGGCCCGCCGCTACGCCAGCCTCGTCCTGTGCGACACCGATCCGCGCACCGGCCGCAGCCAGCTCGCCGTACTCGTCAACACCGGTACGTCCGATCGCAGGGAGGTCCGATCGTGAACCGGGCAGCGCCCGTGCCGCCGCCAGCGGCGGCCACGCCGTACGCTTTCGTCCTGGACTCGCTGCACGGGCGGGCCGCGCCCGGCCGGCTGGTCGCGTCCCCCACCGGCCACGTCCTGGCCTCCACGGTGGCCCTGCCCGGCGTGCCACCCGGGCCGCTGACCCGCTTCGGCCTGGCGGTCACCGACGCCACGCCCGAGTCCGCCTTCGGCGAGGGGCCGGCCGCCGACCGCTTCGCCGCCGGCCTGCTGGACGCGCACCGTGAGTTGCTGCACGCCACGCTCGGGCACGCGCTGCGGCACCTCGAGGGACGTACGTCGGGTGACACCACCCTGCTGGCCAAGCAGCTCGTCGCCGGTCAGTTGGCCGACATCGCGCTGCGGCTGGCCGAGGACGCGGCCGTGCCGCAGATCCGCCGGCACGCCGACCGGGCCGCCCGGTGGCGCTGCCACCTGCGTCTGGTCGGCATCGGCCGGGACCTGCTGCGGCTGCTGGGCGCCAGCGGTTTCCTCGCCGACGGACCGGCCGGCGACCTGCACCTGGCCGAGGTCGCCGGCAACGTCTACCTGCACCCCGACACGGAGGACGCCGATGAATGAGCTTCGCGAGGCCGCCCCGTCCGCCGGGGCGGACCTGCTCGACGAGCGGATTCGGGAACTGGCCGACCACTGCGCGGCGATGGCCGGGCGGCTACGGGAAATCGGCCGGCGGCTGGACCGGGACCCGGATGCCATCGTCGAGTTCCTCGACGAGCCGCAGGTGCGGTTCCCCGTGCAGGGGATGCTTCCGCCGCAGTACCGGTCGGTCGGGGAGTTCCCGGCCCGGCTGGTCGAGGCGAGCAGCACGGTCCTCGGTCAGGTCGTCGCCACCGAACAGGTTTCCTACGGCGATCCGAACGTGCTCCTCGCCAGTCCCGGGCCGTCACTGTCCGGCGGAGTCGTCCAGGCACTTGCCGATGATGCGCAGCGGCAGCGCTACTTCGGTCGGTTGTCCGCAGCGCCCACGCACACGTTCTTCGCCCTGACCGAGCCGGGCAAGGGCTCGGCGGCACTGGAACTGGAGACCACGCTGACCCCGGTGCCCGGCGGCGGCTGGCTGCTCAACGGGGTGAAGTGCTACATCGGCAACGGCGCGCGTGCTCAGCTCGGGGTGGTGTTCTGCCGGCGGGCCCCCGGACCGTGGGGGATCGAGGCGGTGCTGCTGGACACCACCGCGCCGGGGTTCAGCGGTGAGCTGCTGCCCACCGTCGGGCTGCGCGGCGCGCGGATCAGCCGGCTGCGCTTCCAGGACGTCTTCGTCGCCCCGCAGGACCTGCTCGGCGCGCACCGCCCGCCGAGCCGGCGCGGGCTCTACGGCGCCACGTACATCCTCTACCGGTTCCGGCCGGGCATCGCGGCGATGGCGATCGGCTGCGCCCAGGCGGCCTGTGACTACCTGCGTACGCACCGCCGGTCGCTGCCCCGGCGCGACGGTGACCGGCTCGACGGGATCGAGGACCGCATCGCCGCGGTGCGGCACCGGACGTACGCGGTGGCCGCCGACATCGACGCCGGTACGGTCGACGTGGCCGCGATCGGCGCGGTCAAGGCCCGGGCGGCGCGGGTGGCCGAGGACGCCACCCGGCTCGTGGCCGAGCTGCTGGGCCCCGCCTCCCTGCTGGAGCATCCCTGGCTGGAGAAGGTCTACCGCGACGTGCGGGCGTTCGAGCTGATGGAGGGGACGACGAACCTGCACGCCTTGGCGGTCTTCCAGAGCCTGCTGCGCGGCACGGGGCCGACGGACCGCCCGCTTGCGCCGGAACGGGCGGTCGACGGTGCGCCTCGGCATTGACCTGGTAAGGCTGGACGAGCTGGACCGGCTGCTGCGGCGGGCCTGGTTCGTCCGGTACGTCTTCGCCGCCGACGAACTGGCCCACGCCGAGACGTTGGGCGACAGCCGGCGTCGGGAGTACCTGGCCGGGCGGTTCGCCGCGAAGGAGGCGGTGCTCAAGGTGCTGGGCACCGGCCTGTTCGAGGGGGTCGCCCCCCGGGACATCGCGTTGCTGCGTGATTCCGGGGGGCGACCGACGGTCGTGTTGCGGGGCAGCGCCGCCCATGCCGCCCGATCGGTTTCGATCACTCACGTGAGCGTTTCCGTCACCCACAAACGGGATCTGGTGGCCGTCGTCGCCGCGGGCTGGTGAGACACGGTTGCCGACTCGACCACCGCCGGGCCGGCGCCCCGCCGCACCGCCCGTCCCCGTGCCAAGGAGTACGACGTGATTCCATCCCCGATCCGCTCGCACCCGTACCGCCGGAGACCGGCCGACCGGGACCTGCCCCGCACGCCTGGCGTGGAGCTGTCCCGGGTGGCCGGCGTCGAGCACCTGTCTGATCCGGTCGGTCCGGAGCTGGCGGGCGGCGGCGGGCGGCGCCGGCAGCTGGTGGGCCGGGAGGCGGAGTGCGCGGCGCTGGCGGCGGCGGTGAGCGCCCTGGTCGAGGGCGATGGACGGATCGTCGAGGTGGCCGGGGAGCCGGGGATCGGCAAGACCAGCCTGCTGGATCATGTCGCCGGTCTGGCGCGGGCCAACGGGGTGCAGGTGCTCAACGGCCGCGCTCCGGCCCCGGGCTCGGATGTGCCGATGGCGGCGCTCGTCGACGCGCTCGACCCGTACCTGGCCCGAGCGCCGCAGGCCCGGCTGGCCGAGATCCGGCCCGACCACGCGGACCTGCTCAACAACATCTTCCCGTCGCTGCGCCTGTCCGGGGCCCGCTCGCTCGCGCCCGCCGGCGTGCCGGCAGCCGCCCGGCAGTTGCGCGCCGTGCGTCTTCTGCTGGAGGTGTTGGCGGCCGACCGACCGTTGCTGATCACGGTGGACGACCTGCACAACGGCGACCGGGCCACCATCGACCTGCTCTGCCACCTGCTCGACGCGCCACCGCGTACCCCGCTGCTGCTCGTCGTGGCGCACCGCCGCCGCCAGTCGCCGGCCCGGCTGCGCCTGGCGTTGGACACCGCCGGCCAGGTGACCAGGGTCGCGGTGGGGCCGCTCGCGGAGTGCCACCTCGACGCGTTGACGCAGGTGCCGCTCTCGGCGGGCCGGCGCGGGGTGCTGTACGACCTGTCGGGGGGCAATCCACGGTACCTGTCGGCGCTGCTGGCCTCGGCGCTGCCCGCCGGCCCGACGAGCGAGCACCTGGAACTGGGGGCGTTCCCACCCGACGTGGAAAGCGCGTTGGCGGCCGAACTCGAACTGCTGTCCACCACGGCCCGTCTGGTCGCCTCCGCCGCGGCGGTACTCGGGCCGGAGCCGGTCGACACCGGCCTGCTCGCGGAGGTCGGCGGGATCGCCGCCGAGCAGGTGCCGGTGGCCATCGACGAACTCGTCGCCGCCGATCTGTTGCGTCCGGTGCCCGGCGGCGGATGCTTCGCGTTTCGCCACCGGGTCGTCCAGCACGCGGCGTACCTGGCCACCGACGCCGGCTGGCGACTGGCGGCACACGCCCGCGCGCTGGCGGCGTTGCAAGGCCGTCGGGCCGCGGCGGCGGTCCGGGCGCCGCACCTGGTGCGGCTGGCCGTGCCCGGCGACGTCGCCGCCGTCGAGGCGCTCAGCGAGGCGGCCGAGACGGTGGTCGACCGGGCCCCCGACACGGCGGTCCGGTGGCTCGGCGCCGCCATCCGGCTGCTCCCGGCGACCGCGGAGACCGCCGAGCGCCGGATCGCGCTACGTGTGCGGCTCGGCCGGGCGCTGGGTGCCGCGGGTCATCCGAGGACGGCACGGGCCGTGCTGCACGAGGCCCTGCGGATGGTGGACGACCACCCGTCACCGGCCCGGGCCGGTGCCATCCTGCTGTGTGCCCGGCTCGAACGCCAACTCGGCCGGCGGGATGAGGCGGCGGCGCTGCTGCGTGCCGGCCTGACGCCGTCCGACGGCGCTCGCCCGGGCGACCGGGTGGCCCTCGCGCTGGCCCTGGCCGGGGTGGAGCTGACCAGCGGCCGGGCCGGGCAGGCCCGCCGCTGGGCGGCCGGCGCGCTGGGCGCCGTCCGGCACGCCGGGGCCGTGCCGGCGACGGTACGGGCGCACGCGCTGGGGCTGCTCGCGGCCGCCAGCCACCTGAGGGGCAACCGTGCGGCGCGCGGCGAGACCGATCGGGCCGCCGCGTTGCTCGACGCGACCCTGGACGGAGACCTCAGGGAGGGGCCGGAGAGTGCCGTCTGGGTGGGGTGGAGCGAGATTCTGCTGGACCGTTTCGACTCCGCGGTGCACCACCTCAGCCGTGCCATCGACGTCTCCCGCGGAGCCGGTCGCTACTTTCCGCTGCTGCACCTGCTCTGTGCCCGGATCCTGGCCTACCGGTGCAGCGGGCGGCTGGTGGAGGCGGCCGCCGACTGCGCGCGGGCACTGCGGCTGGCGTCCCGCACGCAGTGTCGCGAGCTGCACTCGGTGGCGACGACGACGGCGGGATTGTTGGACGTCTGGACCGGAGTCGGTGGCACCGGCTGTCCCCCGGCGTCGGCACCACCGACCCTCGCCCCGCCCGTCGTCGGTCTGCCGGGCACCCTGGCACTGGCCGCGTACGCGGAGACCCGACTCGCCCTGGGAGACCCGTCCGGCTGCCTGGCCGTGGCCTCGGCCGCCGGCCTGCCCGAACTGGAGCCGTGGTCGCAGGTGGGCTGGTACGAGCTGTTCACCCGTGCCGCGTTGGCCGGGGACGACCCCGCCGAGGCGGCCCGGTGGGCGACGCGCGCCGGCGAGGTGGCCGGTCGGCTCGGGCAACCGAGCCGCAGCGCGCTGGCCGCGTCCGCGGCCGCCCGGATCCTGGCGCTGCGGGATCCCGCCGCCGCGGTCGTCGCCGCCCAGGGTGCGGCGGAGGCGCTTGTCCGGGCCCGGATGCCGTTGGACGCGGCGCACGCCCACGTGATCGCCGCGCGGGCCCTGGTGGCCGAGGGTGACCCGGACCGCGCCGGCGGTGCGTTGCGGCTGGCCGAGGAGTTGTTCACGCGCTGCGGTGCCCGGCTGTTCGCCCGTCAGGCGAACAGCGAGCGGCGGCGGCTGCTGGCCGACGCCCCGACCGGCGCCCGGAAGTCCCGCCGCCAGCCGGGGCACTCGGCCCTCACGAAGCGGGAGACACAGGTGGCGACGTTGGTCAGCGAAGGGCTGACCAACCGGCAGGTGGCCGCGCGGCTGTTCGTCACCCAGAAGACCGTGGAGATGCACCTGTCCCACGTGTTCACCAAACTCGGTGTCACCAACCGGGCGGCCCTGGTACGCCGGGTCCACCTGGCCGGGTTGCCGCAGGCGCAGTCGTCGTGACGCCACCGGCCCGGCCGGACCGGCGCGACGTGGGTGGACCGTCGGCTGGTCGGGCCGCCGCTCTTGCGTAGCGACGAGCGTCGCTTCATGCTGCTTCCAGCGGCTGACATAGACGACTTTCGCCCGGCCACCGGGTACCGCCCCTGGTCCTGCCGCCGGCGTTGAGCCGGATCTGCTCTGTCAGGACCCGGCACCACCACATTCAGGTCGAGGCGACGCCCGGCACCCGAATGCCAGATCCATGCTTCGCCCCGAAGCCCGTCCCCCGGAAGGAACCTCGATGAGCAGAATGGACGTGGTCCGGCACCGGCTGCTGTGGCGGGCGGTGACGATCGCCGTGGTCGGCACGGTCGCCGTGGCGTCGGCCGCCGTGGTGGGCCAGAACGACGCGTACGCGGTGACCATCGATCCGAACGCCTGGTATCAGATCGTGTCGCGGCACAGCGGGCTCGCGATGAGCGTCAGCGGGGGGTCCACCGCCGACGGTGCGGGGCTGGTGCAGGTCACCCGGGCCAACGAGACGAGCCAGCAGTTCCAGTTCGTCAGCTCCGGCGGCGGCTACCACCGGATCCGTGCCCGGCACAGTGGCAAGGCCGTGGACGTCTACAACTTCTCCATCGCCGACGGCGCCAACGTGGTGCAGTGGAGCGACCTCAACGGAGCGAACCAGCAGTTCTCGGTGCTGGACACCACCGGTGGTTTCGTCAAACTGGTCAACCGGAACAGCGGCAAGGCGCTGGACGTGTGGGAGCGGTCCACCGCCGACGGGGCGCGGATCTCGCAGTACACCGACAACGGCGGTACCAACCAACAGTGGCAACTGGTCAACGTGGCGGGCGGCGGTCCGACCGGAAGCCCGTCGCCGAACACCTTCACCAACCCGATCAAGCAGAACGGGCCGGACCCGTGGCTGCAGTACCACAACGGCTACTACCACCTGGCCACCACGACCTGGAACTCGACCATCACCATGCGCCGGTCACCGACACTCGGTGGCCTGGCCAGCGCCGTCGACCAGGTGGTGTTCAACCTCGCCGGCCGGGCCAACGGCTGCTGCAACATGTGGGCACCGGAGTTCCACCTGCTCAACGGCCCGAACGGCCCACGGTGGTATCTGTACTACGTGGCCGGGCGGAACGTGTCCGACTTCAACCCGACGCAGCGGCTGCACGTGCTGGAGAGCGCCGGTACCGACCCGATGGGTCCGTACTCCTTCAAGGCGGATCTGGGCAACGACTGGCAGTTGGATGCCAGTGTCCTCCAGGTCAACGGCAATCTCTACCTGATGGGCACCTACGGTGGTGACGGCGCCGGGCAGAGCAACTTCATCCAGCGGTTGAGCAACCCGTGGACGGTGACCGGTCCCCGGGTCAGGATCAGCTCCCCGACGCTGTCGTGGGAGCGGCAGACCGCACCGGTCAACGAGGGGCCCGAACCGCTGTACCGCAACGGCCGTACGATGATCGTGTACTCCGCCAGCGCCTGCTGGGGGCCGGACTACAAGCTGGGCCTGCTGACCCTCACCGGCAGCGATCCGATGAGCGCGGCGTCGTGGACCAAGCACCCGAACCCGGTCTTCCACCGTAACGACGCCAACGGCGTGTACGCCCCCGGCCACAACGGCTTTTTCAAGTCCCCGGACGGCACCGAGGACTGGATCGTCTACCACGCCAACAGTTCGGCGGGCGGTGGCTGCGACATGAACCGCTCCGCCCGGGCGCAGAAGTTCACCTGGAACGCCGACGGTACCCCCAACTTCGGTGTCCCGGCGCGGCTCGGCGTGACCCTCACCGCCCCCTCCGGCGAAGCGGGATGACGGCTGGCTAGCGCAGCGCGGCGGCGGCGGCCGTCCGGACCGCCGCTGTCAGCGCCGACAGCACCGTCGACTCCAGACGCCAGTACTGCCAGTACAACGGCACGTCGAGGTGGTGGTCGCCGCCGGTCAGCTCGACGAGACGGCCGGCGGCGATGTCGGTGCGGGCGACGGCCTCGGGTACGAGACCCCAGCCGAGCCCGAGGCGGATCGCCTCGGTGAAGCTCGCCGACGCGGGCACGAAGTGCGTCGGCGGGTCGACGTCGCGCCGGGTGACCATGCGGGCGAAGCGGTGTTGCAGGGTGTCCTTGCGGTTGAAGCGGATCATGGGTGCGGCGGCGAACGCCGTGGTGAGGTCCTGTCCGGCGAACCAGGACCGGTGGCCGGCGGGTGCGGCGACGGCGAGGTAGCGCATCGCGCCGAGCCGTTGCACGCGACACCCCTGCACGGCGACCCGTTCGGTGGTGACCCCGGCCATCACGGTGCCGTCGCGTAGCAGTTCGGCCGTGTGCCCCTCGTCGTCGGTGTGCAGTTCGAAGATCACCTCCGGCAGGGCGGTCAGGACCGGCAGGAACCAGCCGGCGAGGGAGTCCGCGTTGACGACGACAGCGACCCGGGTGCGGGCGTGGCCGCGTAGCGCACCGCGCGCGGCTTCGAGGGCTTCGTCCTCCAGCAGCGCCACCTGGCCGCCGAGGCGCACCAGGGGCCGTCCGGCGTCCGTGGGTACGCACGGGCGTGCGCGGCGTACCAGCACCTGCCCGACGACCTGCTCCAACGCCTTGATGCGTTGGCTGACCGCGGACGGGGTGACGTGCAGGGCCCGCGCTGCGGCGTCGAAGCTGCCCTGCTCGATGACCGCCTGGAACGTCGCGAGCTGCACCGGGTCGAGCGTCATGAGCCATTCTAATGCTACTGAAGTAACTGTAGCTGGAGTGCAGCAGCCGGCCATCCTAGCGTGGATCCCATGGCTTCCGTGCTCGCCGGCTTCGGCTTCTCCCTCGCGTTGATCGTCGCCATCGGGGCGCAGAACGCCTTCGTGCTGCGCCAGGGGTTGCGCGGTGAACACGTCCTGCCGGTCGTGGCGGTCTGCGCGGCCGCCGACGCGGCGTTGATGGCCGCCGGCATCGCCGGGCTGGGCGCGGTCCTGGCCGACGCGCCCACCGTGCTGACCGCGGTGCGGTCAGGCGGTGCCGCGTTCCTGCTCGGGTACGCGGTACTGGCGGCCCGCCGGGCGCTGCGGCCCGCCGCCCTCACCCCGCTCGACCGTCCGCCGGCCACGTTGCGTGCGACGCTGTCGGCCTGCCTGGCGTTCACGTTCCTCAACCCGCACGTCTACCTCGACACGGTGGTGCTGCTCGGTACGGTTGCCCACCATGACCCGAACCGGTGGGCGTTCGGAGCCGGGGCGGCGACGGCGAGCCTGTTCTGGTTCGCCGGGCTGGGCCTCGGCGCCCGCCGGCTGGCGCCGCTGCTCGCCCGCCCGGCGGCGTGGCGGGTCGTGGACGGGGCGATCGCCGTGGTGATGGCGGCCCTCGGGACGTCGCTGGCCCTCGGCTAGTCAGGCGGCGATGTCGACGTACTCGGTCGATCCATGGCCACGCGCCTACCGGCCGGCGCCGAATGCGGCCAGTGTGCTCACCAGGGATGTTCCGAGACAACCGTGACCGCGGTGGGCGCGGCCCGCGCCCCCACCGCGTCGCACGCGAGGCCGATCACCACCCGGCCCTGGAC
>NZ_SMKF01000039.1 GCF_004348325.1 Micromonospora sp. KC213
GCCCGACCCTGTGCCGCGACGTCCCCCTGCCGCCCCTGGCCACCATCCTGGACGGTGGCACCGCCCCGCTGGGGTCGTCGGGCCTTACCGACTCGGCTGTCGGTATCCGGGATGCGGCTGTCGCCACTTCGCGGCTTGCTCGGCCGCGCCGGACGGTCGCCGCCGACGGCCCGGGCGTTGTCCGTCGGCACCGGACCGCCGGCCCGGGTCGGCGCTGCACCGTGGTCGGCCCGCCTGGCAGCACCGGCGTTGCCGGGGGTGCGGGCGGCCCGCCCGACCGCTGGCGTGGCAGCCGGGCCGGGGCTGCCGCCCCGTCGGCGTCGTCCGGTGTCGGCCCCGTTGAGCACCATGTCGATGCCGGTCAGCACCTGGTTGCCCTGCTGCGAGTGGTGGCGGAGCAGATCGTCGCCGAAGTCGCGGATCAGTTCCGCGTACACCTGCGCCTCCGCCACCGTTGTCCCCGGCCGGCCGAGGGCACGCCGCATGTTGCGGATGCACTGACGCAGCGCCTCCGCCGTCAGGTCACTGCGGCCCACCTGCCGACGCAGTTCGTGCAGCGACGCCGCCGCGTCCTTGCGGCGGTTCTCCAGCCTGGTGAGGGCCACCTCGGTGGTCGCGTCGATCCTCCGGCCAGCGACATCCAGTTCCTTCATCGTCACCGCGCACGCGGTGGACTCGGCGACGATCCGAGCGATCGCGCCCAACGGACTGAGCGACTCGGCGACCCGGGCGACCGCCGTGCCGAACGTCATTCCTTGGTCGGTGACCCTGACCAGCTGCCTCGTCACGGGAGGAGCGTAGGCACGATACGGCGGTTGTCGATCTGTTCGTCGGGTTGTCGACAGCGACCGCACCGGTTCCGCAGAAGGATCAGCCGAAAATGTTCATTGCTGCGCCGAGCACCAGGACGACCACCAGCGCGGCGCCGAGCCCACCCAGGACGAGTACGGCTCCGGCACCCGAGCGGGTCGGCGACGGGTTCCAGCGTCGAGGGGTTGGCCCCGCGGTGCGCCGATCGGGGCCACGGCCCGCTGCGTACCCGCGCTCCGGGCTGCTGTCCGCCTGCGTACCAACCCCGCCGCCGAGCAGGGCGACCGTCGCGACGGTCAAACTGAAGATGCTCGCCACCCAGCTCGCCGCCTCCACGCCACCCGGCCCCCAGCCGAGCACGGCGACCGCCACACTCGCCACGGTGACCGCGAGCGCGATGACGACAGTGGTCCGTCGGCTTCGTCTCATGGTTGGCATTATGGCCAACACGGCTGGTGATGGTGCCCCATCCGACTCCCGGACCAGATGGTCCGGGAGAGCGGCGTCACGGCTTGCGGGCGACGAGTCCGACGAAGGTGTGGTAGGTGTCCGTCTGCTTCGGAGTCCCCTCGGCGGGCTCTGGCCGCCACGCGGCCAGCGGCACCAGGCCTGGCTCCACCACCTCCAAGCCGTCGACGAAGGAGAGGATCTCCTCGTCGGTGCGCCATCGGCCGGTGCCGAGCGACTGGTTGAAAACCTTTTCCACCTCCCGCGCTTTGCGGGAGGCGTCCGGGTGCCGCTCGCCCGGGTCACGGAAGTGGGAGATCGCCACGTAACTGCCGGGAGGAAGGGCTGCGCACAACGTCGTCGCGACGGACTTCGGGTCTTCGTCGTCGCGGAGGTGGTGCAGGATCGCGAAGAGCAGCAGCCCGATCGGACGGTCGAAGTCCAAGAACCGGCGAACGTCTGGGTTTTCCAAGATGGATTCCGGCGATCGCGCGTCTGCCTGGATCACCGTGGCGGTTCCGTCGTGTGCCAGCAGCGCCCGCCCGTGCGCCAGCACGATCGGGTCGTTGTCGACGTAGACCACTCGCGCCTCTGGGTCGTGGCGGGTGGCCACCTCGTGCACGTTGCCCTGGGTGGGCAGCCCCGACCCGAGGTCGAGAAACTGGTCGACGCCCTGCTCGGCGACGAGGAACCGGACCACCCGGCGCAGAAAGGCGCGGTTCGCCTGGGCGGCCTGCGGACCATCTGGTGTGATCTTGAGAGCGTGGTCGGCCACCATGCGATCGACCGCGAAGTTGTCCTTCCCGCCGAGCATGAAGTCGTAGACCCGCGCAACGCTCGGCACGTTCATGTCGACGCCCGCCGGTGCTCCCCTTTGACCCGTCACAGCTAGTCTCTCCGTCCACACCGGAACATTGTCGGCCGAATTCGCTGAGTGTAGCGATGCATTGGCGCCTATTGTGCACCTGCCTGCCGCTGCCGGCAGCTCTCCTTCCTCGGTGCCAAGGGCGTCTCCGTCCCGGCCGCCGTGAGCGTCTTCCCCGACGAGCTCTACCAGGCACCGCGTAGCTGGGCGGAGCAGGCGTATCCCAACCTCATCCACTACGACAGGCTCGACCGGGGCGGGCACTTCGCCGCCTGGGAGCAGCCACAGCTGTTCGCCGAGGAAGCTCCGCGCCGCCTTCCGACCGCTCCGCTAGATGTGCTGCCCGGCGAGATGTGGCGCGTACGCCGGGGGGTGCCCACCCGGTGCCAACCGGCGTCACGCTGCCCGTGCGTCGGGCATGGTGGCCAGCAGCAGCGTAGACAGGGCCGCGAAGGCAGCGGCGCCGAGGAACACCAGACCCGCTGACGCGTACGCCAGCGACCAACCGAATGCCGCGCCGGCCGCTACCGGCACCAGGGTTTCGGCGACGGCGCCGAGCCCGGTCAGGGCACCCTGCACGGTTCCCTGCTCGTCGGCGCGAACGTTGCGTGAGATCCACGACTGCGTGGCCGGGCCGGCGACCGAGCCGAGCACACCGACCGCCTGCAGGACGTAGAGCAGCCACGGCACCGACACGAACGCCGTGCCGGCCAGCGCCGCGACGCCGAGCAGGCTGCCGGCCACCGCGGCGCGCCGCTCGCCGAGCAGATGAACGACCGGGCCGACCACCCGGGCCTGGAAGACCGCGCCGGTGAGGGCACCGGCTGCCATCACGACTCCGATGTGGGTGGTGCTCCAGGCGAACTGGTACGTGAGGAAGAAGGTCCAGATCGACTGGTGGGTCATGCGGGCGACGTCGGCGCAGAAGCGGGCGTACGCGAGCCGCCCGAGCGTCGGCCGGCGCAGGACGACGGCGACGGCACCGAGCGGGTTGGCCATCCGCAGGCTCAGCGGGGTGGTCCGGTCGCCGGGCCGAGACTCGGGCAGGACGAACCATCCGTACGCGACGTTGGCGAAGCACAGCGCGGCGGCGGCGAAGAACGGTAGCCGCACGTCGACGGCGCCGAGCAGGCCGCCGATGATCGGGCCGGCGACGAAGCCGAGCCCGAACGCGGCACCGACCAACCCGTACGCGCGTGCCCGCGACTCGGGTTCTGTGGTGTCCGCGATGTACGCGTTGACCACCGTCTTGGTGCCTGCGCACGCGCCCGCGAGAGCGTGGAACGCCAGGAGGGTCCACGGGCCGGGCGACACCGCGTGGGCGAGCCAGTCGACGCCGAGGCAGGTCAGCGACACGAGCAGGACGGGCCGGCGTCCGTACCGGTCAGAGAGGCGGCCGAGCATTGGCGAGACGACGAACTGCAGCAGGCCGTAGACCGAGCCGAGCAGTCCGGACCAGAAGACGGCGGCGGCGGCGTCCTTGGTGACGGCTGCCATCAGGGCCGGCATGATCGGCACGATCAGGCCGAGCCCGAGCATGTCGAGGAAGACGGCGACGAGGAGGAAGGAGAGGGCGGGTGCCCGGCGCATCGCGGCTCCTGAGTCTTGAGAGGGCAGGGCCCCCTCGCGACTCACGGTCCGCCGAAAGTACGGAGGATCAGAATATCTTCGCTGTCAAGCGCTTTATTCGAGTGCTCATCCCGCAGCACCTTCGGAATCACGGGGCTCGCCTGGCATGACGCCGCCCGGTGCGGGCGGGTTGTCGTGTTGTCTGCGGTAGCTGCCGGGTGATGTTCCGAACTGGCGCTTGAATGCCTTGGCGAACGCGAACTTTGAGGAGTAGCCGGCGTACTGGGCGACCACGCGTAGCGGGGCGTCGCTGGTGCTGAGCAGGCGACTGACGATGATCATGCGCCACCAGGTCAGGTAAGCCAGCGGAGGTTGCCCCTGCCCGGCTCCCGGCTCGGCTTCGAGGCGGCCGGTTCCGTGGAGCAGGTCGGCCCCGGCGTCGTGGGCTTCGAACCGGGGGAGGCGGTGAGCATCGTCAGCGACCAGGAGATGTCCAGCCACGGCGTGTACGCCGACCGGCTCAACGTTCCGGCGGCGGCCCTCGTGCCGCGCCCGGCCGATATGGACGCGGTCACCGGCGCGGCCGTCTGGACGTCATACCTGACCGCGTACGGCGCCCTGGTGGAGGTCGGCCAGGTGAACGCCGGTGACGCCGTGGCCATCACCGCCGCGTCCAGCAGCGTCGGCCTCGCGGCCGTTCAGATCGCCAACCACCTGGGCGCCGTACCCATCGCGGTCACCCGCACCGCCACCAAGTCGGCGCACCTGCTGCAGGCCGGAGCCGCGCACGTCATAGCCAGGGACACCGACGACCTGGTCGACCGCGTGCACGCCGTCACCGGTCAACCCAGCGAACCCAGCCGGACGGCCTGCTTGAGGAAGACGACGCCGTCGATCATGTCGAGCTGGGTCGCGTCCAGCGGGAAGTAGGCGAAGTCGGGGGAGACGCGCGGGGCGGGCGTCGTGACGGCCCGGGCCAGGCGTCGGGCGTCGATGAGGCAGTGGTCCCACGGAAGCGTGGACAGGATGCCCTCGACGGTGTCCGGGGGTGGGGTGTCGTCGCCGACGGTGCCGAGGGCTGAGGCCAGGAAGGCGTACCGGTCGCCCAGGTGCGTCGCGGTGATCGCTCCGGCGCTCCACCACTCCAACTGCTGGTCGCCGAACGACATGACGCTCTTGTTCCGCTGTAGGTGGAGGTTGGAGGCGTAGACCAGGGCCGGGCCGTGCTCGGCGACCGCCCGCAGGTTGGCGGCCATCATCGCGTCCCGCAGGGCCGACAGCCGGGTCCACCGTGCCGGGGACGCGTCGGCCATCCAGTAGTGGTAGCGCAGCAGGCCGGTGGCGGTGCGCGCGTACAGTGCCGCCCGCTCCCTGTCCTGCGCGCTCAGCTGTGGCGCCTGCGTGTCGAGCAGCGCGACCAGGTCGTCGGCGATCAGTCGCAGCCGCTGGGCGTCGGCGGACTGGCCGATCGACTGGGACGGGTCCGTGGCTGTGGCCTCGTTCGACCACCGGTCGTCCGGGCCCAGCAGCGTGTCGAGGGTTTCCCTGGTCACCACGGTGCCGGGGAGCGGGCCGTCGAGGAGGTCGTAGAGGGCGGTGAGCGCCTGGCGCGGGCTCGCCGCCCAGTATTCCAGCGGGCCGTCGAACCCGAAGAAGCGCAGCTTCTCGTCGTGTCCCTCGTTGTAGGCCCGCATCCAGCGCACGAGCTCGCGGTTGGCCGGTACCGCGCCGAAGCCGTGGCTGAAGCCGTGTTCCATGACATCGTCGAGCGTGCCCGCGCCCGTCGTGAGGTAGTCGTCCACCACGAGGCCCAGGAGACAGTCGCTCTCGATGGCGAACGACCGGTAGCCCTCGTGCGCGACCAGATGCCGGAAGATCTCGTTGCGCATCTCGCCCAGTTCTCCCACGAAGTGCCGGGCCTCGCCCAGGCCGAGCAGCAGGGGCCGGGCGGGAAGCGACCGGAGAAACGCTGAGACGCCCGCGCCATCGAGCGGACGGGCCGTGTTCCTGATATCCATACCTTCAACATTATCGTTGAATATTCGAGTTTAAACTTAACCCTCAAAACCCTGCTTTCCCCGTGATAAACCTTCAAACACTGATGTACGCATCAGGTCAGTGGATCCGGCGCGGAAGCACGGATGATCCTCGAGCTCGGTCTCAGGCCCGCCAGCCGAGCCACCGCACCGCGCGACGCACGATGCTCTCGGGTACCTCGTGGCCGCCGTCGAACTCGTCATAGGCGACGTCGTAGCCGAGCATGCGCAGGCGTGGCACGAGGCGTCGGCTGCACGGATCGACGGGCAGCACCGCGTCGCCGGTGCCGTGGGAGACGTACACCCGGGGGCGACCGTGGGTGACCAGTGGCGCGGCGAAGCCGGGGGAGAAGGCCAGCACGGCGTCGAAGACGTCGCCGTTGATCAGGCCGATCGACAGGGCGTACGACGCGCCGTCGGAGAAGCCGCCGATGAGCATGCCGGCGACCGGATACCCGGCGAGGATCTCCTGCAGCACCCGGTCGATGCGACGTACGTCGGGACCGAAGCCGGAGTTGATCAGATCCCAGGTCGCCGCGGTCGACTGCGGCGCCACGAGCAGCAGGCGCTGCTCGTCGGCGACCGGCAGCATCAGCTCCAGTGCCGCCCGCGGCGAGCCACCGGCACCGTGCAGCAGCAGAACCAGCCGGTAGGGGTGGTCACCCACCGGCTGGGGCACGTACGCCAGCGCGATCGGTTCTCCGTCCTGCCCGTCGAACGGCACCAAACCCGTACGGGCCGAGGCCGCGACCAGCCGGCCCGGTCGGACCATCAGCCGGCCGTGCCGGGAGTTCTCCTCCGGCTGCCGATGGGGCGGTACGGTCTCGCCGGTGATCGGCATGATGCCCTCCACGTCAGGTTCCGGCTGCCCCACGGGATACCCCGCCCCCGTTCGCCAAACCGGGTGGTACCGGCAGCGCGAGGTCACGTTTCATCTCGGATCCGTCCCGGGTCCGGGGCAGGTGACGGCCTGGCGACGGTCCTGGCTGACCCGTGGTCGCGGCGGCTGCGGGCCGCTGTTTCGCCGGCGTCCAGGAGGGCGTCGACCAGCGCCCGCAGCGCCGGCTGTGCCAACGAGGTGTCCCGGACCGCGGCGTGGATTCTCCTGATCGGCTCCGGGCGGCGGACCGGTCGGGTGGTGACGCCGGGATGGCGGGTCGACAGTCCCAGTCGGGGGATGAGACAGACGCCGAGGCCGGCCGCGACGAACCCCTGTGCCGTGGCGTAGTCCTCCGACCTCGCCACGAAATTCGGACTGAAGCCCGCTGCGGCGCAGGCGTCGATGATCGGCTCCAGGCAGGGGCCGGGTGGTTCGCTGCCGACCCATGGTTCGCGGGCGAGATCGGTCAGGTCGATCACCCGTTGCGCGGCGAGCGGGTGTCCGGTGGGCAGCACTGCCTGGTACACGTCGTCGAGCAGATGCACCGCCCGGGTGCCCGGCGGGCTCTCGTCGTTCCGGCGGCGTACCACGATGGCCAGGTCGGCGGTGCCCTGCTCCAGGTACGGCAGCGGATCATCCGCATCGTTCAGCTTGGGTTCGACGATCACGTCCGGGTGCAGGTGTCGAAATCGGGCCAGGGCAGGTGCCAGCAGGGTCGGGCCGACCGAGGTGAAGTAGCGGATCGTCAGCCGGCCGGTACGCCCCGAGCGCAGGTCGGCCAGCGCGGTCTCGGCCTCGGCCAGGTGTTGGCTGATGATGGCGGCGTGTCGGGTGAGGAGCTGTCCCGCCGCCGTGGGCCGTACGCCGCGACCGAAGCGTTCGAGTAGCGCGATCCCGGCTTCCTTCTCCAGTGCCGCCACCTGCTGGCTGATGGCGGAGGGGGTGTATCCGAGGTGTGCCGCCGCCGCGGTCACCGAGCCGGTGGTTATCACGGCACGTAACACCTGCATACGCCTGACGTCGAGCATGTAGCACAGCTTAACGGACAGATACAATCTTTTATTTGTCCTTCCGCCTCAGGGCTGGCACCGTCAACGAGGGCAGACCAAGGAGACCAGGGGACGGTGTCATGGGCAGGGCATGGGCATGGGCGCGGATCGGTGTCCTCGCCCTGCTGTGGGGATCGACCTTCCTCTGGGTCGAACTGGCGCTGGCCGCGCTGACTCCGGTCCAGGTCACCCTCAGCCGGTGCGCACTCGGAGCGGTCACGCTGCTGGTCGTCTGCCTCGCCTGGGGCCGACGGCTACCGACGGGCCGGGCGACCTGGGGGCGGATCGTCGTGGCCGCCTTCTTCTGCAACGCCCTGCCGTTCGCCATGTTCAGCCTCGGTCAGCAGACCATCGACTCGGGAGTCGCCGGCGTGCTGAACGCCACGACTCCGCTGTGGTCCCTGCTGATCGGGGTGGTCATCGGCTCCGAGCGCGGGCTGCCGCCGCTCCGGGTGGCCGCACTTCTCATCGGGTTCACCGGGGTAGTGCTGATCTTTGCTCCCTGGCAGACGACCGGACCGGTGGGATGGGGCGCGCTCGCTATCGTCGTCGCCGCGGCCAGCTACGCCGTCGGCTTCGCGTACATGGGCCGCAGCCTGGTCGGCAAGGGCATCCCCACCATCTCCCTGTCGACGGCGCAGCTCGTCGCCGCGACCGGCCTGACCACGTTGACGCTGCCAGCCGGCGGTCTGACACCCATCGAGATCGGTCCCAAGGCCCTGATCGCCGTGCTGGTCCTGGGCGTCGTCGCCACCGGAGCCACCTTCCACCTCACCTACCGGAACATCGCCGCCGAGGGTGCCACCAACACGGCGACCGTCGGCTACCTGCTGCCGGTGGTCTCGGTGGCACTGGGGGTCATCGTCCTCGACGAGGACTTCGGCCTCCGAGTCGCCGCCGGGATGGTTGTCGTGCTCATCGGCGTCGCGCTGACCCGCCTACCCGGCCGCCGGGAGATGACGGACCGGCGTGGTCGCTGATGGCGGACCAGAACGGGGCACTGAATGATCATCTGGGGGAGGCGTCGGCGTTCCAGGTCAGCCGGCACCGAAGCAGACGAACGCCGCGGCGGTGGCCCGGTCCGGCCCGTCACCGGCCGCGCCGAACGCCCGTTGCGCCTCGGCCAGCGCCCGCGCCGGCCGGGCACCCGCCCGCATCCGGCGGTGCAGGTCCAGCATCAGCGCGGTGGTGGGCTCGGCCGGCACCGGCAACACGGTCGCGATCAGGCACCGGGTGCCGAGGGCCAGCAGCACCGCGGTGAATCCCAGGATCTCGTCCCCGGGGCGGACCCCGGTCAGGCCCGAGTCGCACGCGGAGAGCACCACACTGCCGGGTGGGCGGGCCACCCGTTCCCACTCGTACGCGAACAGCGGGCCGTCGGCCAGTTCCAGGGTGGAGAACTGCGGGTTGTCGGCGCGGAACGTGCCGTGGGCGGCGATGTGCACCAGCCCGGCGCCGTCCAGCGCGCCGGTCAGCGCGTCGGCGGTGGCCGTGGCGCCGGTGAACAGCCGGGCCTCCGGCAGAACCTGCGCGAGCCGGCGTACCTCGGCGTGCGCGGCCGGCAGGCGCGGTCCGGCGGCCAGCACCGGCGGCCCGGTCGGCTGCTCCCGGCGGTCCGCGGCGAGCCAGACGGTGGCCGAGGGAGCGACCGTCACCGCCCGCCCCGAGCAGGTCGGCAGCGCCGACCAGGGCACCGCGTGCAGTGCCCCGACCGGGACGATCACCAGGGCCCGGTCGGCCAGCCGCCGACGGAGCGGATCGAAGAGCCGACGGTCCAGGGTGGCCGCCACGTGCGCCGCTCCCACCCGGGCGGCGGTCGTGTCGCCGGTGGTGACCAACCGGCGCAGGGCGAACCGGTGCCGCCGGGTCAGCTCCACCACGTCGGCGAGCGGGCCCAGATCGTGCAGGCTGGCCCGGTTGGCGCGGATCAGCACCGCCCGGAGCCGATCGCCGTGCGCCACCAGCTCGACCAGCACCCGGTCACCGAGCCGCGCGGCCAGCGCCGCCACGCCTGGCGGGGTCAGCGCGACGCCCCCGCCGGGCACTCGCCGGGTCAGGTCCCGGATGCGCTGTTCCAGGCGGGACTGCCGGCCACGCAGGGCGTGTGCGGGACGGCCGGCCAGCACCTCGTCCTCCAGCAGTCCGCTGACCAGCCGGAGTTCGGCGAGCGCCGTCACCAGTTCGGGGTTGTCGGGGGGCAGCGCCGGCCGGGCCCGCAGTCCGTTGGCCCGCCACCGCTCCGCCCAGGCCAGGACCTGGGCCGGTGCCCCGGCGCGGACCGCGATGTCCAGGCCCTCGGCCGCCAGCTCCTGCCCGTACGCCCCGCTGTTGGCCCGCAGTTCGGTGGCGCCGAGCGAGGTACGGTGCCGGTCGAGCACGGCCAGCCCCCGGCTCAGCGCCCGGGCCGCCGCACGATCGTCCCCGCTCAACCGCTGGGACAGGGCCAGCGCGTACCAGCCCTGTGCCCGCCGGTCGGCGGTGCCCCGGCGGCGGGCCCGGGCGGCGACCGCCAGCAGCTCCCGGGCGCGATCCGGGCGCCCCAGCGCGGCGGCCAGCAGGCCGGCCTCGATCCGGGTGGTCAGCGCCGGGCCGGGCCATCCGGTGGCCTCCAGCTGGTCGGCGGTCCGCGTCATCGCGGTGAGCAGCGTGGCCGAGCGGGCGCCCCGGCGGTACTCGGCGCGCAGCTCGACGTGCCGAGCGAAGGCGGCCCAGGTGCGGCGGCCCTGGCGGCGGAACCGGACCCGGGCCGCGCCGGCGGCTCCGGCTGCGGTGTCGACGTCGTCGGCGAGCAGTGCGGCCCGAGCCTGTGCCAGCAGCGCCTCGGCGAAATCGGAGGCCATGCCCCGGCGGCGCAGCTCCCGTACGGCCGCCGCGGCCACCTCGACCGCCTCGCCGACCAACGGCACCGACAGCAGCAGCTCGAAGCGGTCCAGTAGCAGCGCCGGTCGGGGGACGGCGAGGCGCTGGTACTCCTCGTCGACGGCGGCGAAGCGTCGCAGCGCCCCCGCGATGTCGCCGCGGCGGCCGGCGGCGATCCCGCCGTTCCAGCGGGCGTCGGCCGCCGCGAGGTCCAGCCCGAGCTGGTCGAAGGCGGCCGCGGCCCGGGCGAGGTCGTCATCCGTGCCGCCGGACGCCCCCCGGTGGGCGTTGAGCAGTCCCCGGTTGTTGCGGGCCCGCGCTTCCAACAGCAGATCACCCTCGCGCTGGGCGATGTCGATGGCGAGGGTGTAGTCGCGTACCGCCTCGTCGTAGCGGCCGCGATAGTGCAGCACCACGCCCCGCTGCATCCGGGCCCGGCCCGCGTCCGCGTAGGTGAGTTGCGGCAGCGCGGCCGACACCGCGCGCAGCGCCGCGGCGGTGCGGCCGGCGTTGGCCAGTACGTAGCCGAGGCTCATCCGGGCCAGTGCCCGGACCCGGGGGGTGCCGGCGAGGCGTACCGCGCGGCGCAGGTGGCGCAGCGCGCCGGGCAGGTCGTTGAGTTCCCGCAGGGCAAGGCCGATGGCGCGCTCGGCGGTGGAGCGCTCGTCGTCGTCGACGCCGGCGGCGAGCACCCGACGGGCGATCGCGATCGCCTCGCGGGGGTAGCGCTGGACGGCGTCCAGCGCCGCCTGGGCAGCCTCGGCACCGGACGCGGTGCGATCGGCCATACCCCACAGCGTCCGCCCAGAGGGGAAGCGCAGTCAATGCCGACTATCGGACAGAAAATTGTCGGAAATTGGCACCAGTCATTCATATTATTGACACCACCCTATGTCGTGGAAGAATTGTCGGCGCCGGGGGAATTCGGCCGCGCCGACCACCGGCGGGCGTCTCGTCGACCGCATGGAGGACCCATGCCGCCTGAGCACCCCGATGCGCCGCACCCGGCCGGCCGGGTGCCCCGACGACGACTGCTGGCGGCGTCCGCGCTCGCCGCGGCGGTAGCACCGCTCGGCGTCGGGCTGCGCCCGGGGCCGGCGTTCGGTGACGACGCGGATGACGCCGCCTACCAGCGGGCCTTCGACGAGGCGCTGGCCGCCGACCAGAACGTCCGCCGCCACACCACCTGGGGAAAGCAGTTCCTCTACCGGCCCCGGCAGCTGCTGGTCGCCGCCGCCGACACCCAGCGGGTCCTCGCCCGGCTGCGCGCCGCCGGCCACCCGGTCACCCCGAAGGACAGCTTCGCCGGCGTCACCCGGCTGCTGTTCGGCAGGGAGACCGACATTCCCGCGGTCGTGACCCAGCTGCGCGACCCCCAGCAGTGGCCCGGGCAGCCGGTGCCGAAGGTGCAGCCGCACCACGTCCTGCTGGGCCTGGGCAACATCATGGGCAACCCCGGCAGCCCGCCCGCACCGGCCGCCGCGCTGCCGCCGCCGGACGGCGGCCGGCGCGGCGAGGGCGCGGGGGTGACGATCGGGATCTGCGACACCGGCATCTGCCCGCTGGCCGGCAGCCGCCACCCGCAATGGCTCGGCGGGACGTACCTGCCGCAGGTCGACGACGAGGACCCGCTGTACGTGCACACCGACGTGCTCGCCCCGCAGGGCGGGCACGGCACCTTCGTCGCCGGTGTGGTGCGGCAGGCCGCGCCCGGGGTACGCGTCGACCCGGAGCCGGCGCTGACCGCCACCGGCGTCGGTGACGAGGCGTCGGTGGTGGCCGCGATGGGCCGGCTCGCGCCCGAGGTATCCATCATCAACCTCTCCCTCGGCGGCTTCACCCAGGACGACCAGCCGTCGCTGCCCCTGGCCAACGCGGTGGCCGCGCTGCCCTCGACGAGTGCCGTGGTGGCGGCGGCGGGCAACGCCGGCACCAGCCGGCCCCTGTGGCCGGCGGCCCTCACCCGGGTCGTCGCGGTGGCGGCCGTCAGCCAGGGGCCCGGTGGCGTGGTGCCAGCCGCCTACAGCGGGTACGGGCCGTGGGTCGACGCCTGCGCACCGGGCGAGCACGACAGCACGTACGTCGAGGGCCAACTGCCGCTGCCGGGGCGGCCGACCCGGGTGTTCCACGGCTTCGCCACCTGGGAGGGCACCTCGTTCGCCACCGCGTACGTCTCCGGCCGGCTCGCCGCGCTGATGACCGCCGGCGGCATGAACGCCGACGCGGCGCGGCTGGCACTGCTCGCGGCGCCACGCTGGCACCCCGACTACGGCGTGCTCGTCACATGAACGGTCGGCGGCGAGCGAATCGTCGGTGCCGCCGGGCGGTGTCGACGTGACCGAGCGCAGCGTGGCCAGCCTGGTGACCGCCGCCGCGGCCGGGGACGAGTCGGCGTGGGCTGAGCTGGTCCGCCGGTACACTCCGCTGGTCTACTCGGTGATCCGGTCGTGCGGCGTGAACGGTGCCGACGCCTCCGACGTCAACCAGACCGTCTGGCTGCGCCTCGTGGAGCATCTGGGTCGGGTGCGGGATCCGCAGGCCCTCGCCGCCTGGCTGGCTACCACGACCCGGCGTGAGTGCTACCGGCTGACCCGCCTGGGCCGGCGTACCCAGCTCGTCGACCCGTACGACGAGGCGCTCGACACGTACCATGGCTTTTCCCGCACGGCGGACGCGGCGGGCCCGGACGAGGAGTTGCTGCGCGCGGAGCGTCGGCAGGCGCTACGGGAGGGCTTCGCGCAGCTGCCACCGCGCTGCCAGGAACTGCTGTCCCTGCTGACGGCCGACCCACCGCCCAGCTACCGTGAGATCGCCGAACGGCTGGGCGTACCGATCGGCAGCATCGGCCCCACCCAGGCCCGCTGCCTGCGCCGGCTGCGCGAGTGCCCAGCGCTGGCACCGTTCCTCACGGTGTCGGTGACCCGCCCGAACGGAGGTGACCGCGATGGAGCCGTGGCCGCCGGCCGATGACGACGCCCTGACGGCCGAGCTAAGCGCGGCGCTGCGAGAGGCCGGCCCGGTGCCGGAGGATTACCTCGCCGCGGCGTGGGCCGCGTTCGCCTGGCGGAACGTTGCCGCGGAGATCGCCCTCGCCGAGCTGGTGTTCGACTCGGCGTGCGACGCGGAGCCGGCGGGGCTGACCCGGTCGGCCGGTTCCGCGCGGACGCTGTCGTTCCACAGCGGCGCGGTGGTCCTGGAGATCGAGGTGACCGAGGCCGGGATCGTCGGGCAGCTCTCCCCGCCCGAGGGCGGTCGGGTCAGCGCACAGACCGCCGCCGGCACGTACGACGAGGCGCCGGTGGACGAGGTGGGTTTCTTCTCGCTGGGCGTTCCCCCACCCGGCCCGGTGCGGCTGCGCGCCCAGGCCAACGGGTACGCGGTGGCCACCACCTGGGTCTCACTGCGCTGACGGCACCGCCGGCGCACCGTACGGCGACGGGGGTCGTGGCCCGGCGGACCATGCCCCTAAGCTGATGACGGCGGACCTACCGCTGTCCCACCGTGAGCAGATACTGCACGCCACCGAGGCCGGCCCCTCGATGCCCTGCTGTCCGGGCCGAACTGCGTCACCCGGGACGACGACCTCCACCGGGGCGGGCCGTAATTCCCTGGCCGGCGGATACGCCGGTCACCGATGATTGCGGCCATGGCTTCCCGAGGGGGTGCCCGAGGCGTGGCCCGGACCGTGAAACTGTCATGGACGTGACCGGTCGCCGTGAACGTGCCCGAGAGGCACTGGCTGGCCACGCGAGTGGCCCCAACGCCACGACCCGGGCGACGGCCCGCGCCCTGGCGAAGGTCGACGACGCCGTCGCCGTGGTGCTGGTCGAGGGCATCAGCGACCAGATCGCACTACAGACAGCCGCGGTGGGCCGCGGTCGGGATCTCGACGCGGAGCGGATCGTGATCCTGCCGATCGGGGGTGCGCACGCGATCGGCCGCTTCCTGACGAGGTTGGCGCCGCTGGGCGCCCGGTTGCGCCGTGCCGGACTGTGCGACCTGCGTGAGGAGGAGCTGTTCCGACGAGGTGTCGCCGCCCAGGTCGGGTCGCCCCTCACCCGCTCCGACATGGAGCAACTCGGGTTCTACGTCTGCGTCCAGGATCTGGAGGACGAGCTGATCCGCGCCGTGGGCGTCCCGCAGGTCGTAAAGCTTTTCGACTCGTACGGCGACCTCCGCTCGTTCCGCTCCTTCCAGAGCCAGCCGGCGTGGCGCGGCCGGGAGCCCGAGGCACAGATCTACCGGTTCCTGCGCAGCAGCTCGGTTCGCAACCTGCGCTACGCACGGCTGCTCGTGGAGGCCGCGGTCGGCCGCGGCACCCTGCCCCGGCCACTCGACGCGCTGCTCACCGCCGTCTGACCCACCGCAGGATCCCAGGTCGGCGTCGGTGTTGGCCCGGTCGGGTTTGGACCCTGCCCGCGGGTGTTTTCCACCTACTCGGATTCCCCCATGGACGATGATCTCCTGGACGACTTCATGCGGGCGGATCGCGAGCGCGGCCTGGGCACGTACGGGGTCCACCTGTACCGCGAGGGCAGGCACCGATCGAGCGTCGGACACGCTCCGACGACCGGGTCGATCTGTGCTCGGTCGCGAAGGCGTTGACCTCCGTGGCGCTCGGGCTGGCGGAGGTGACCCTGCGTCATCTGCTGACGATGACCGGCGGCACGAGCCATCGCTGGTTCGCCGACGCCTGAGCCACCTCGCAGCGGCCCGGGCGCAGGTGCGAGCCTGACGAAAGTCAGGGGTGGTCGCTGCCGATCGGGTCAGGTGGCGGCAGGTTCCGAATTCGTAGCGTGGCCGCATCAGTCGAGATGATCGGAGCACGCGGTGAGGGCGAACAGTGTCCACTGGTGGCGGGGGACCGCTGTGGTGGCGGCCACCGGCTTGGCAATTCTTGCGGGGCCCGGCCCGGCGCTGGCTGCCGGCGCGGGCGGCGACGCGGCAGTCGATGCCGCGGCGGTGGAACGGGTCGTGGCGGATTTCGCGAGCAGGGCCGGGTATCCGGGGGTCGCCGTGGCGATCACCAAGGGCGGTCAGGTGCAGTATGTCGGCGGTCATGGTCACGACTCGTCCGGCGCGGCGGTGACCGCGACGACGCCGATGCCGGCCGCGTCCGTCAGCAAGTCGTTCACGGCGCTGGCGGTGATGCAGCTGGTGGAGGCGGGGAAGATGGAGCTGGACGCGCCGGTTCGCCAGTATCTGCCGGACTTCCAGGTCGACGACGCCCGCGGGGCCCGCATCACGGTGCGGGAGCTGCTGGATCAGACCTCCGGGATCACCGACCTCACGCTGCGGGAGAAGAGCCTGCCACAGCCCGACTCGCTCGCCGCCGCGCAGCAGCGGGCGCGGGCGGCGACCCTGGCCTCCGACCCCGGAACCAGGTACGCCTACTCGAACACGAACTACCACCTCGCGGCGCGGCTGGTCGAGGTGGTCTCCGGGCAACCGTTCACGGACTACCTGCGGGACCGGGTGTTCGAGCCGGTGGGTATGCGCTCCACCACCAGCATCGACCAGGCCCCGCGCGATCTGCCGGAGCAGGTCCGCGAGGGCTACCTGTACGCGTACGGGGCAACGATCCGGGCGGCCGAGCCGAAGCGGTTCATGGCCGGCTCCGACGGGCTGGTCACCACCGCGGAGGACATGGCCCAGTGGCTGATCATGCAGAACAGCGGCGGTGCCGCGGCCACCGGTGCCCGCCTGATCTCCGCCTCGGGCATCACCACCATGCACACCCCCTCCGGCCCGGACTCGACCTACGGTTTGGGCTGGGTACGCGACGACAACGGCTGGATCCGCCACAACGGGGTGTGGTTCACCTTTACCGCCAGTCAGTTGCTGTTGCCGTCCGGCCACGGCATCGCGGTCCTGGGCAACAGCGGTCTCGGCCTGGGCAACGAGGGCACCGGTCAGCTGGCGGACGCTCTCGCGGAGCTGGTGACGGGCGGCGACCCGCAGGCGCCCGCGCCACTGCGGCTGATCGTCGACCTTGTGTTGGCCGGTTTCACGGTGGTCAGCATCGCGCTGGGTGTCCGCAACCTGCGCCGCAGCGGTGACTGGGCCCGCCGGTTCGCTGTCAAGCCGCTCTGGCAGCCGATCATGTGGCTCGTGCCGCGGCTGGTGCCGGCGGTGTTGCTGGTGATGCTGCCCGAGCTGCTCGGTCGGATCGTGGGCGGCGGACGGGACATCGCATTCGTGCAGCTGGCGTACTACACGCTCCCGCTGGTCGTCTGGACGGCGGTCGCCGCGCTCACCAACCTGAGCGTGATGATCATCCGGGTGTCGGCCCTGGTGCGGGCACGCCGCCCGGCCGGCGAGCACGCCGTGCCGGTGGGGGCCGCCCGGGTCGAGATGCTCGCCGGGTAGCGTCGATGATCGTGACGAGGGGCGGGTGGTTTCGGCGATCACCCGCCCCGCCGTGGGCGTTGTGCGTGGTGGCGCTGCTGTTGGCGGTCATCGTCGTCGACCATCGATCACTGTCGTGGTGGATGGTGGTCGGTGCGGTGTTCGCGCCGCTCGCCGCCCTGGTGACGCTTCGGGCGTACCCGCTGATCTCGCTGGCGACCTGCGCGGTCACAAGCCTTGCCAGCGGTCTGGCGATCCACGACTCGGTGCCGGTGTGGAGCGCGGCGCTCGGCGCCGCACTGTTCATGACCAGCCTGCTGGCCGGGCGCCGCGCACCTCAGCCCCTGCCGGCGCTGGCTGTTCTTGCCGTCGCGGCAGTGCTGGGCATCGTCCACGGCCTTATCACCGGTGGCGGCTGGGGCACCGGCCTGCTGATGTTGGCCCTGGTCGTGGCGCTGCCGTGGGCACTCGGACGCATCGTGCGCCAGCAGGACCAGCTGGTGATGATGAGTGCGGAGCAGGCCCGACTACAGGAGCGTGCGCGCATCGCCCGCGACATGCACGACACGCTCGGGCATGAACTCAGTCTGTTGGCGCTTCGTGCCGGCGCGCTGGAAATGGCACCCGGGCTGGACGAGCGGCACCGGGCGGCCGCCACCGAGCTGCGCTGCGGAGCCGGTACGGCGACCAGGCGGCTGGCGGAGATCATCACCGTGCTCCGGGATGGCGCACCAGCACCATTGGAGCCGGTCAACGACCGGATCGAGGAGCTCGTCGAACGTGCCCGACAGGCCGGTGTCACGGTGTCGCTGGACCGCGACGGCGGAGAAGGCCTCCCACCGGGCGTCGACCGGGCAGCCCACCGGGTCGTCCAGGAAGCGCTCACCAACGCGATGAAACATGCCCCTACCGCGCCCGTGCGGGTGCGTGTGTCCACCACCGACGGCACGACCACCGTCACGGTCACCAACCCGCTGCCGCCCGGCCTGCGACGCGGACCGGGCAGTAACGCCGGGCTGGCCGGCCTGCGCGAGCGGGTACGCCTGGCCGGTGGCGCGATCTCGGCCGGCCCGCGTGGGGAGCAGTTCGAACTCGTCGCTGTCCTGCCGCATCGGGGAGAGTCATGATCCGGGTGATGCTGGCCGACGACGAGGGAATGATCCGGGCCGGTGTACGCGCCATCCTCGGCGTGGATCCCGCCATCGAGGTCGTCGCCGAGGCCGCCGACGGCCGGGAGGCGATCGAACTCGCCCTCGCCCACCGTCCCGACGTCGCCCTGCTCGACATCCGGATGCCCCGGCTCGACGGGCTCGCCGCCGCCGCCGAAATCCTCCGTGCTCTGCCCGGAGCCGGGGTGGCCATGCTGACCACCTTCGGCGACGACGAGTACGTTGCCCGGGCGCTCGACAGCGGCGCACGCGGCTTCCTGCTCAAGTCCGGCAACCCGAGAGACCTGCTCGCCGGAATTCACGCGATCTCCGAAGGCGGCGCCTACCTGTCCCCGGACATCACCGCGCGGGTCATCGGCAAACTACGCTCGGCCGGCCTCGGTCGCGCCGCCGAGGCCCGTGCGAAGGTGCAGCAGCTCACCCAGCGGGAACGCGACGTGCTTGCCCTCATCGGCGCAGGTCTGTCCAACAGCCAGATCGCCCGCCGGCTGCACCTCGTCGAAGGCACCGTCAAAGGGCACGTCAGCGCGATTCTCGCCCGGCTGGACCTCGGCAACCGCGTACAAGCTGCCATCCTGGCCCACGAGGCAGGCCTCACCGCCGAGTGACCGGTGGGGGAACCGGCTCGGTGAGTCTCCCCGGACCCGCGGCGGCGAGCCCGCGGCGAACGGCCGTCGTCGGTCCGGGTGACGCCTTGTTCCTTCCGGCTGCCGGCGAGCACCAAAGCCCAGGCGGTTGAGTACAACCCGACCGGGCCGGAGCAACCGGGCAAGATCAGCCGGTACCAGCGGATGCTACAGACCATTCAGGAGACCGGGGACTCCGGCATCACGCCGGGCCGGATTCTCGCCCTTCCCTATCCGCAGCCTGACGCCAACCAACACGGCTCCGAGAAACCCGGGGAACATCAGCATCGTTGCCCTCCACCTGATGAACCGTACTAAGTGGAGTAGCGGGGGCCGCGGGTCCGGTTGATCTGCTAACCTCCATCCATCTGCATAGCGCAGGGTGCCTACTGTCCGGCTAGATGACTGGGGGCAAACCGGCCCGGCCAGTCTACGCTATATCAGCATGACTAGAGTCGATGCCGAGCGTCGACTAAGGAGGCGCAGATGCTCAAAAGGCTTCGGTCCTTTCTCGCGGTGGTCGTGACGGCAAGTGCCGCGCTCTTGGTGCTGGGTTCACCCGCGCAGGCGGCCCAAACTGCATACCTCGACAGGATCCAGTGGCTGTCGGCGAGCCCTAAAGACTCCATGGATAAGTCATGCCAGACCAAGTCCATCACGTTGGCTAGCGGGCGGTACGCGTGGGGCTACGCGAAAGGCTCTGAGAACATCTGGCTCCGAGACATAACTCTCGACGCCGGAACCTACACGTGGCAAGCTTGTCTCGACCCACGTAACGGCATCTACTACTTCACCTCGGTGCTGGACGGGCCTTCGGACCCCGCCACCATCAACACGTTCACTAGTTTCGAGGCGGACGGTTACTGGCGTTGGGGCAGTTACCTGGACCCCTACTTCTAAGCCGTGCGCAACCTGCTGACGAAGGTGCCGAAGTCGGCGCAGCCATGGATCGCGACGCTGGCCCGCACGATCTTCGACCAGCCCGACGCCGAAGCCGTCCACGCCCAGTTCCTCCGGGTCGTGGCCACGATCGAGGCGAAGGTCCCGGCCGCCACCGAGCACCTCGACCACGCCCGCGACGACCTGCTGGCATTCACCAGCTTCCCCCGCGAGATCTGGCGACAGATCTGGTCGAACAATCCCCAGGAGCGGCTGAACAAGGAATCCGCCGCCGCACCGACGTCGTTGGCCAGGGCCTTTGCGTAGTCGCCCGGGGGCGCTTCTGACCTGGGCTTTCACGGCGTCATCGGCCTGATCAAAGGTGACGTGGGACGGGTGCGGCCGGTCGGTGATCATGGAGTTGCTGAGACAACATGACACCGAGAAGGACCGCATCCGCGCATGTCATCACCGCTGATCGACGTGATCCGTCAGCACGCCCCTGCCCCATCCGGCGCGACGCCCGCTGTTCGGGAGGCATGTGGCCTGTTGGAGGCCCTGGCGCGGTTCGCGACCCGCGTGACCCGCGTGGTGTCCGGTCCCACTGGCCAGCGTGCTTGCGGTCGCGGTGTGCGCGGCGATGGCCGGAGCCAGCACGTTCGCCGCGATCGGGACTGGGTCGACTAGGCCGCCCGCGTCCTGGAGGCGTTCGACGGCTCTGCTGTCTCCCTGCTGCCTCCGGCCGAGGAAACGCCGCCAGAAGGCCCTATCGACGGGGACGGACATGACCTGTGAGCTGCGGCGGAGCGCTCAGCCGGGAAAGGGACGACCCCGCCGGGGGGAAAATGACCTGACGTAGCAGCGAGCGTGATCGCCGTACCGCGTGGTCAGACGCATCGGTCGTGCCGTCGAGCATGATCGAGTCGAATCACGCGGGACGGCGTTCGCTGACGATTCGCTGACTTTCATGTCAGGCGCTGCGCGGCGCCCGAGGACGGGCGGAGACGGGCCGCAAGCGCGCCGACCGCATCCGCACGACGAAGCTCAGTACTGCTGGATCCGCCTCGTGGCTTGGCAGACTGACGGCGTGACCGATGAGCACGGCCAAAACGAACCCGACACCGACCAGCCGCCCCGGACACCAACTCTGAGAATCGCGAGGCATCTGGCAAAGGAGTTGGAAGGGGTGGCGAGTGTGGAGATCGACGGCATCCAGGGCGGGATGTCGGTTAGCGTCACACCGCGTAACCCCCATGCTCGCGCCTTCGGATGGACGGATTCTCCGAACAACTCATCCTGCAGGTCGGCGACTACGGCGGCCGATGGGAACTGGAAGCCAGCCCCGAAGACGTCGCCATGCTCGAAGACATCGCTCGCTCCGTGATCGCCGGCAGGGTTCGGGAGGTGTTCGCTCCGGGTCGCTCGGCAATCTCGGTCACACTCGCCGATGGATCCGTGAAGACCGAGATCGGAGGCGAAGCGCCGGCCGGTTGCCTGCCACTACCTTTCTGGCGGCGTTGGTCCCGCAGCATCCAGTACGTCCCGTACAGGTAGTCCAGTGTGAGCGTCAGTTTGGAAGATCGCGCTCCACGAGCCGCGATGCCCGAAACGCCTACTGTCGGCGGCAGAGCTGGGTGCCGCTCATGACCGCTGGGCGCCACGGTTACGGGCCCGTGGATGGCACGCGTTGATACAAGCGGGTTACCGGCCCATCGGATAACTTGCCCTATGCCCGTCATCGATCTGAGTGCGCCGGCCAGCCCCCCGTCGCTTCGCAGGACGACAAACCCGCGACTCGTGGCAGCGCTGGCAGTCTTGGGGCTCGGGTGCCTCAGCGGGGAGCCGGTGAACCCGCCGCAGCTTGCCCCTGAGGTGCGGTGCGAGTCATGGCAGGAATCCATCGCGGGCGAGGCGGATCCGGTCACCGCTCCGGTAGGAGGTGCCCCACCAGGGGAAACCGCGAGCGTGCGGGTCGTGGTCGTTGTGGATCGTCAAACCGGATGTGTCGTTTCGGTGCACCGGTAGCGTCAACCACTTGGGTGCCCTCGTATGGTCCGCGGACTGCGACGACGTTGAGCGCGATGCATGCTGAACAGGTAGATAGCCAGCAGAATGAAGAAGGTCAACGTCAGGGCCAAATCGATCCTTGACATCGGCTTCTGCCAACTGCTGGGTACGACCTCGCTGCTCATCCGGACCAGGCCCGAAAGGCTCACGAACACGATCGCCGAGGCCCAGAGCCTAGGACGATGTAGCTTGACGCCGAACAGCCTGACAGCTCCGGCGCGCCGACTGCGGACGACCACGACGACGGTGAGCACAAGCATCGCGAGAGAGGCCCCAGCGATCAGAACGCCCGCTGCCGTGAGCCAAGACGCCTCAGAGGTCGTCACACGCGCCAGATTAGCCGGGCCGTGCTACCGCCTCCGACCACAGAACATGCGTCGACCGCCACGCCCAGCCGTCGCCCCGTCGGCTGCGGCCGTGGCGTTTATCAGGGCATCACAGTGCCTGCTGTTCGTCTGACAGGACCTCCCCTGGGAAGACTACGCGGCACGCCGGAGACAGGTTCCATTCGCCGGTTGGTTGAGTCGCAGCCTGGTTCCAAATCTTGTGCACCGCCTCGAAGAGATCGATGACCTCGTGGGCTGTGCGAGCGCCGCGGGATCAAGCGCCAAACCGACGACGTCGGGGGCAACCTTCTCTGCGAGTGGCTGGGCCTCGGCTAGCTTGGGCCATGCGACGACCAGGACCTTGTGCCAGATCTCCGGTGGGAAGGTGTTGGCGAGGTGATGGCTCTCCCCGACCGGGAGATCCCGCAGTCGTCGCTCCGCCTCCAGCGTCTGGCCGACGTAGAGCAGGCCCCATCGAAGCCAGACGCCGTAGACCACGGGTCCCTTGATCCCGTCCCCGCCATGCCTCGCACCGACAAGCGCCTCACCCAGACGGTGGGCAAACCGGTACCTGCTCCGGCGCCAGGACCGCGCTGCCTCCCGCCCTGATGTGAGCTGCTGTAGCGCACCACGCCAGGCGAGGAACGCCTCCTCGTCGTAACTCCCCAGATGGTTCGGCAACTTGTCCTCGTCCTCGTTGGGCGACAGACACGAGGCTAGATCCCGAGCGGTCGAAGGTACATGGTTACCTGCGTCCGTCTTCCGCTGCCCCGCGCTTGCACGGCGCCTTGATCGGCCGGTGGAAGTGGCTGCCGCGCTGCGGTGGCTCGGCAAGGCGTCCCTGCCGTTGTCGGCGTTGGCGGAGGCCGCGGTGGTGCGTCCGGCGTTGGATGCCCTGGGGCTGACGATGGACGGGCGGCCGGCGGCGGCGTCGACGACCAGGCGGCGGCGCTCGGTGTTCTATAACGTCCTTCAGTACGCCGTGGAGCTGGAGCTGTTGGACTTCGGCCCGGTCGACAAGCTGCGGGTGCGGCCGTCCCGGCGGTAGGTGGCCGGGGGTGGACCGCCGGGTCGTGGTCAACATCCGTCAGGCGCGTGAGCTGTTGACCGGGGTGACGGACGTCGGCCGGCGGGGGAAGAACGGCCGGCGCGGTGAGCGCCTGGTCGCCTTCTACGCCTGCCTCTACTTCGCGGCGCTGCGGCCGAGTGAGGCGCTGGGCCTGCGGGAGCGGGACTGCCATCTTCCGGCAACCGGCTGGGTCTGCTGACGGTGGAGAAGTCACGGCCAGCGGCCGGGAAGCGCTACACCGACAGCGGCGAGGTGCGCGACGACCGAGGACTCAAGCACCGGGGCGACACGAGTCGCGGGAGGTGCCGATCCCGCCGGAACTGGTGACGATCCTGCGGGCGCACATCGACCGGTTCGGCGTCGGCGCCGACGGGCGGCTGTTCCGCAGCGACCGGGGCAACGTGGTGGCGTCCCTCCACATACTCCCGCGTCTGGGAGGAGGCGCGGACGCTGAGCCTGATCCCGGACCGGGTCGCCTCACCCCTGGCCGGCCGAGCCTACGATCTGCGGCACGCCGGGGTGTCGCTCTGGCTGAACGCCGGGCTGCCGGCACCCGAGGTCGCGCAGCGGGCCGGGCACTCGGTCGACGTGCTGCTCAAGGTGTACGCGAAGTGCATCGACGGGGACCGCACCCGGATGAACGAACGCATCGAGGCGGCGCTCAGCCGATAATCCCGCACCGTTCTCGGAACTGGGTGAGCCACTCGTCCACCTGTGCATCGTCATGCAGGTACGGCTCCTTCGGCCCGTGGCGCAAATCGATGCCGGTGAAGATTCCGAGTGCCCACCACACCGCTTGGTCGACCTCGACGCCTTCCAGGTCGAGCATGGTCCGGGTAGCCCAGCGGTCCACCTCGTCACGCGACTGGCTGCCGGAGAGGATGGCTGCGAAACGCGCTTCCATGTCGGCACGGCTGGGAGGGACCGGCTGCGCGGTCGTCACCGGCGCGGTCCTGTCAAGCCGATCTCCGTTACTGCTCATCGAGAGGGCTCTGACCTGCCCGAATAGGCCGGCGCAAGCGTCCAAGATCATTGCACGTATTTTGCATGGACGGCTGCAAACGGCGGCTACTGGTGGTATCTGGCTGCACATGCCGACTGATCGGCCGAGGGGCGTATCCGCAGGTCAGGTGGCGCTTTTGCTGATCGTCGAGGTGCCCCCGGCAGGATTCGAACCTGCGACACACGGTTTAGGAAACCGATGCTCTATCCCCTGAGCTACGAGGGCGCGAGTGCCTAGTCTAGCGACCTGGGGGTTCACCTGGGGTGGCAGGGAGTGGCCCACGTTCACCCACGTTCCCCGGACCGCCGTTCTCCCAGCCCAGGACCACAGCCGGAGCACACGAACCCCGGTCTGCGACCGGCGAGTCGGCGGCGGTGACCCGCGTTGGCACGGGTTGGCCCGGGGTGGTATCCGCTGGAGAGCACACACCGCGCACATCATCGAAGATCAACAACGTTCCGTTCGCATACCTACCGTAGCCGTCGCCACCGGAGGAATCGCGGAGCCCTCACCCTGGGGTCGCTCGAACCCGCCGCGATTCTGACCATGACGGTCCCCAAGCGTCCGCACACGCCGACGAGCGGATGTCGATAACTTCGACTGGAAAGCTTCTTGTGGCGCGGAACCGGATTGGGTTGCGTGAGTCGGGCTGACAACTTGTCAACGATCGCCCTGGCTCTCAGCCGAGCGGTCCTCCCGGCGGGCGTCTTCGCGGTAGGACCGGCTCAGCTCGTCGAGCAACGCTCCCGAACGAGGCCACCGCCCGCGTACACGGTCCGCCGCCGCGCTGTACTGCTCGGCGAGCGCGCGCTCCTGCCCTCCGCCGTCGTAGACACCGCGGCTGGTGACGCCGCGCTGGTTCATCCTCGCGACAGCGAGATGCTCGTCGAGGTCTGTGTCTCCGAGAATCTCGAGGACATCCCGGACTGGCTCGCTGGGCCACGTGCCGTCCTCATCTGCGACGGCGCCGGACAGCGCATCGCCCAGAACGACGGGCAGCACCCGGGCGCGGCCGGACGCGGTGAGCATCTCGCGTACCGATTCCAGCCATCGCAGCATGTCCTCGGTGGTCGGTAACTGTCCGTCGACGGAGCCCGGGAGCGGCGTGCGCCATTTCCGCAGGACGGTCCAGGCCGCGCCGAAGGCCCGTGACGACGCCGCGTTGTCCCTCGTCTCTTCGTCGGCTGAGTTCGCGCCGGTGTCCGGGTCCGGCCCGTACATCAAGGACACGAGGCCGACGAAGCGGGCGGGATTGCGGGCGAGTTCTCGGTGCAGGGCTGTCGGCCTGCGGCTGTGGTCGAGAAGCGGCTGGTAGAACCACTCAAGGTCTGCCAGCAGCGTGTCGTCCGCGCCTGCTTCCTCGAGACGGTCGAGCAGGCGTCCGACCGTGTACTGCGGCGACCGTACGCGCGAGATGTCTTCGGTCGCTGCGAGGGCCGGCGCCTTCAGAGCCTGGAGGGCGAGGTCGAGGTCGGCGCCGAAGCCGGCGTGGCTGAGCAATTCGATCGCGGCCCAGGCCCGGCCGCGCTGGAGCAAGTGCCGCGCGACGGTCGGCGTCAGGTCGTCCGGAACTCCCCACGGTTGCATGTCGCGCCAGAACTCGTCCTGCGTGTCCGACTCCAGGCCGTCCACAAGCGTCAGCAGAGCACCGTCGATTGCCGCGGTCCGGCACAGCGCTCCGGCCTGCGCGGGCCTGGCCACTGCCGTGGCAGCGAGCCAGCCTGCGTCCTCCCGCTGTCGGTGCACCGCCAGGCCGGCGGCCATCGCGTGCAGGGGCTGCGACGAGCCCGCGAGGTGCTCGAGGACCGCTGGGTCGTGGTCAGTCGTTACCGAAGCCAGGGCGTCGCCGACGGTTGCCGGATGCTCGGACGCCTCGGCCAGGCGAAGGACCGCTGGAAGCCCGTCGCTGAGGCAACGTCGAACCGCTTCGGCTCTCGCGAACGCGAGCGCCTCCGGATCGGGGTCCTCGCGGTCGAGGTTGAGCCCGCGTCGAAAAGGCAGCCACGAGAACAGCTCGGCATCTTCGGGGTGGCTCCCCGGGAGGGCGTGAGCGTCCAGGAACGCCTCAAGGGGCTGGAGGGCTTGGTCGGGCAGCGCCCAGCCCGCGTCCGGGTGCCGGCGGTGCATCGCGACCCTTTCCGCGAGGCTGGCGAGCACGGTGCGACGGCCCTCCTCCTGCAGATCGGGCCATGCGGTCTCGGCCGCGTCCAGTAGCACGAGCCTGCCGGCCTCCCGGAAGCGGTCGACGAGAGCGAGGGCGGCGGCGAGCCGGCCCGGGTCGGCACCGGCATCATCGGCGATGCGTGGGGCCAGAGCGTCCAGTGCGTCGACGACGTCGTTGACGGTAGCGTGCGGCGGCCGCGACCAGTCCCGGAACTTCGGGCCGTTGACCAGAATCATCCCTCGGTTGGCGTGGCTGACGAGGTCGAGTTCGAGCCGCCAAGCCGCCATCGGCGCGACGGTCCTGACGGCGTCGACCGCAGCGATACGCGCCGCCGCGTCACCCGCACCTTGCGGGATGCGCAGGTGCAGAGCGGCAGCCAGAGAGGCGCTGGGCCGGTTGGCGAGCCGCCCGCCCGGGTCCCGGTCTGCGAGGCGGCCGAGCACGACAGCTACCCGAGACAGCAGTGCAGGGGACCAGGCGAGGCTCTCCAGCGCCCACAGCAGCGGGGAGTGGGCGCTGTGGCCGCCCAGCCCGAAGTCGTCGGTCGTCTCGACGAACAGCGACATCACCGGCGGGTCGGTTTCGTCGAGGGAATGCTCGACGCACGCGAGGAAGCCCTCGGGCCAGGCCTCAGCCGTCAGCGGCAGTAGATCAGCGACCGCATGCCACCGCGCGGCGTCGGCGCGATGGAGCAACTCGCGGACGACCCGAGACGCGCGCTGCTGACCGGTGAGACCACCGGGGAGTTCACGGTCGCCGACGACCGCGCCGAGAGTCGCCGCAGTCGTGGCCACCCCGCGACGTAGCGTGTTGGAGTACCGTCGACGCGGCACGCCGGTCTCGCTGAGCGAGGCAGCGATGCGCTCTCGTGCGGTTAGCCCTAAAGCGGGGTCGCTCTCGCCCAGCACGCCCGGCGCCAGCGACTGGAACGCATCCAGATCCTCAGCCGTCAGCGCATGATTCAGGGCGTCCCAAGCATCCACCGGATCGGCGAACTCCCACCGACGGCCTCTCAAGAGCAGCGGCGCGTCCTCGCCTGACGTCAGCGTGCTCAGATCCCGGGCCGTCGCCCGCCAGCCGCGGTCGGTCAAGCTCTGCAGCGCTTCCAGGTCGCCCTGAACGTCGTCGGCCCAGGCACCGGCGAGCAACAGCGGAGCGAGCAGGTTCGCCGTGGTGTCCAAGGCCCACGGCGGCTGACGAAGCCAGCCGGGCCGGCCGATGCGCCGACGCAGCGATGCCAGGCTCCGTCTCGCCGCCCGTGCGTACTCGTCGGCACGGTCACGGTCGAGCCCGGCGGCGATCCAGACCTCCCGTGCGAGGTGCCGGTGCAGCCGTGGGAGCAAGACGTCGGCGCGCCGGCCAGCGCGCGGCAACACGACGTGGTGACCGGCGCGGAGAGCGTCGCCGATCTCAGGCTCGGCGAACACCGGCACAAGCACCATCGGGCTCTCGTGAGCGGCCACCCGCCGCCATGCCCGCACGTCCTCGACGACCAGGGCCCGTTCGAGGAGCGCTTCAAGCTCAGCCGGCGCGCCGGCTGAGCTCGCGAGCCCCGTTGCGGCGTCGCCCTCCTCCGCCGCGGACGATCCGACGGGCTCGCCCGGCTCCGCATCCGCAGCGGCGCCGACGGGTTCCGCTGTCCCGCCGGGCGCGTCCACCGGCGGACCTTCGGACGTCTGCCGCGGCGTCGTGGTCACGTCCTGCGGCGGCTCCGCCATCAGACTGGTCGCAACGAACGCTACAGATTCGTCCCGGCTCGCAGAAGCCACCACCTGCTCGCCCGGCTCGGCGCGGAGCCGGTTCCGGAGGCGGCGAACTTGGTCGTCGCGGCCCGCCAGTAGCAGCGCTGCCGGGATGGCCGGCTGGGTGCGCTCGGCCCAGCTCCGATACCAGTCGCGAAGACCAATCACGCCGTGCGGGTCCCGCCCGAGATGCTCGGACGCCAGCCACCGGTGCACTCCAGGGCACAGCGTGAGCCACGCGGCAAGGTCCTCCGCGTCGAGCACCCGGATACCCGCCCAGCCATCGTCGTCCTCCGTGCGACGATCAACCCAGTCCTGCGAATCGGGCCACCGCCGGCTCGTCACGAACACGAAGACGACACCCGCACGCTCGTCCCGGGTGGACCCATCGACCCGCTTGCGGTAGTCGCGCTGCGCCTTGTCCTGCGGGTCACGGCCCGTGCCCAACTCCCACACGGAGCGGCCCGGCGGCACGAACGGTGGCGCGCCGGGCGGGCTCGTGACCTCGCCATCGAGACCGGGCAGCCCGACCGCTTCGGCGGCGGGCATACGGAGTGTCTCCGGAGCGGTCACCGCGAGGATGAGGCGCCGGACCAGCGTCGGCAGGTGCTCGCGCGAATCGTTGCGCTCCGACCATTGTTCTAGATCGGTCGCGGTCAGCAACTCGGTCATCGGACCTCCCTTGCCGCCTCAACATAAGGCATCCGGACGACACGTGTCCCCGCCGCAGCGCTGTGTCCGCGTCACAACTGCGGTCCCGGGCCGTAGCCCCGCTCGAGGCGACGCTGACCGCGGCGTATCCGCTCATGGCCGCTGACGGCGCCGCATCAGCGCCGGTCGCGCCGAGCACGGATCCATCGCTCATGTCGAGTTGGGAGCGCCGCTTGTTCGTTTGCCGATTACCGCTGGCGTGTCGGCCACATTTTTTGCCGGACGAGGCGATGAAGGTAATCGAATAGCTTCACTTCGCTGCGAGCCCGCCTTTACGTTCGAACCTCGAGAGATCGGCAAGAAGGTCCGGGAGGAGCTCGTCTCCTGCGGCACGAACACCATGGTGCCGGCGTACTCACGGCAGATCGAGCGCGCCCGCCAAGCCGACGCAGCGCTCGTAGAAGGCGGAGTGCGCGTAGAAGCGGTACTTGTAGGAGTCGGTTTCGCCAGCACACGCGACGGCGCCCCCGCCACGGACCCTGTGAATCGTGCTGACATTCGACCATGCCCACTTGGCAGACTTGCGCCCCATAGCCATGATCTTCCTGGCCGTGAGCTCGAGCCGCCATCCTGATCTACCACGAACCGCGCGCTACCGCAGCGTTGCGCCGTAGAACGCGCAGAGCGAAGCTAGGCTATAAAATTGACAGTGCGAAGGCCAGCTCGTGCTCTTTATCTATCATTGGCGGTCACCCTAGAGAATGGAGGCTTATGTCTATGACCGTTCTGGATCTCCACTCTTCGCTCGTCCGAGGTCGGCGGGCCGTCGAGGCATACATCACTGAGTGTCGCGACCAACTCGGTGAGTACACGTGGGATGAAGAACATGCCACAGTCCGCTTGACTCACGCCGCGCATCCGGTCGCCAAGTATATCCCCTTCACCCGCAACCAGGAGGGTGGAACTCCTACCTCTAGCGGAACCGGCGCCGACTGGCTATGGTGGTGGCTATCCTCGTCTGGCGAATGCTTCGGGATGCTCGTTCAAGCGAAGAACCTCAAGCGGGTTGGTCGTAGATGGGACGTCGACCTCAATTACGCGAAGCGCAGGCAGATCATTGATCTGCTCAACGCCTCCGATCTCCTCAAGGTGCCAGCAGTTTATGCGCTCTACTGCGGCGATCTTGCATATCGTCTTGATCTTACCTGCGGTGCAGGCCACACCGCTGGCGCCCTCGACCGATGTCACCGATCTGCTGTTTGCGTCCTGCCCGCCCTGATCGCCAGCCAGCTCGCTACTTTCACCGCGCTCGACTCTCAAGGCCAAGCCGCCATTGATGCATACCAGTATGCGTTCCCCTTGGAGGATCTCGCAGACAACAGCCAGGGGACACCGTTCGTTGACGATCTCAACCTTCATCACATCGACGGCGAATTGTTAGAGTTCCTGACCCAGCCGCAAGGCATGCCGCGTGACATCGCCAAGAAGATCTTCGGCATGGTTTCGAGAATGCGGTCGGGCCAGTTCGCTTTAGCGGTTAGCGAGCACCAGCGGGTTGGCGAGAATGTTGTTGTCTTCGGGGATCTCCCGGCGGACCGAGGGCATTTCGGCGTGCCTTACTTTGATCATGTTCTGCGAGGTCTTCGTCGTCAACCTCCGGACTACCTCGTCGCGGTGGCGAATGGCGAGGACCCTGCGCCGTGGCTGTCCAGGCTCGTGGCAGGGATAGTGCTGTTCGATGCGGTGTGACGCTGGCGAGTACGAGGGTCTCCGTAGGGCCACACGACGCCGCATGACCTTTATCTCAGCCCTGACGTCGGCGCGAAGCTTGTGTTGCTCGGGCTGAGGCGCATCCATCCGCCCCCGACCTGGTTGCTGTAACCAACTGTGGCTCCGACGGCTGGCGACCGCTTCCCTTTGCGAGGGCGCGCTCTCATCTTGTCGGCCGAGCGCCACGGACAGACACGAGAGGCTCGGCAGTGTCCACCCGACTCAGCCGAAATACGTACACAGTCGATGGACCTTGTTGCTAATCGCGAGGGGTCGGCAGGGATCCTTTCAGGCATCGGGGGATGGCTGAGTATTGACGATACCGAAGGGCACATGGACGCTCGGTGCAAACTGAGACGTAGAGATGAGGTGCCCCTGCTGGTCATCGAAGAAGATATGCGGTTTGAGGACGCCGATAACAGCACCTTTGTCGATGCCACCTAGAAAGAAAGCGTCATTGACTGTGACGCCCCACGACTTGAGGCTGGCAACAGCACGCTGATGGGAGGGTGCATTACGAGCCGTAACGATGGAGACGTGCAGTCGAATCCTGTAGGTGGGATCAGAGGCTCGCTTCGCTTCTTCTCGCCGCTGAATCTTGTTGACCTGCTTCAGGAAATCATGCAGAGGACCGGGCGAGTGCGGCGTCACAGCGTTAGCCGTTTCATGGGCGTGAAATCCATCAAGGTCCTTTGTTCTGCATAACCCTCTCTGATGCGTCGTCTGCAAGAACACCGTCGAAGTCGAACGCGATCCGGAGGTCGTTGTCACTGTCGTCCTCCGTGTATCTGGAGGGCAGGACCTGGCCAGCGGGAAGGTTGCGTGCTACCGCCTCTTTACATCCGTCGGGTTTGCCGACAAAAAGAGTGACATATGGAGAACGGGCATGAACTTGTATGGCGACTTGCCTTGCATAAAGATAGCTCGAGTGATGGGGAGTCCATGATGTTCGACAGATTTCATCACCCTCAGGCCCGTATCCGGATCATTGCGCGAGAGAATGATCACTTCGACCAAGGGACCATCCTCCTCGCCCAGGTCATTAAGCGAGAGGAGTCGCCTTATAAAGGGGAACGCGACACCGGAGTCGAGGGGCTGCTCCAGTTTGTCTTCCTGATACTTCCGGTATTCCTCTTCGCCGTGGTCGCGGAATACCTTATCGGAGGCTGTGAGGTCGAATAGGGCGCTGGAGGCAACTCCTATAACCAGTCGGTTTTCCAAGTTATATGGCAACGTGCGACCTTCTTACCTTTCGGCTATTCGGATGACTTTCCGGTTGACTATTATAGACCAGGATCCACACTGGTTTGAAGCTCATTTGGGCCTGGTGAGGCGTACACGGACGCCTGGAACGGTAGAGGGAGCCAGACTTATTACTTTTGATGGTCCCGACGATGGCGCACTGCGAGCCGCAGTACAGCAGGGCAGTCGTCTTGCCGCTGCCCGAGTTGATGCGAACGAGGACCGGGTTCGGTAGGAACGGCTCCAGGTCCAACGGCCGGCCTCGGTGGCAACCCTTCAGGGCTTCGAACGCCGGCTCAGGTCACGACGCGGACGCCGGGCCAGCGTTCGGCGGGGCGGTAGCGGGCGAGCCGCTGCCGGGAGATCTCCGGGCTGACCCTGGTCGGGTTGCGCCGCCACACCCCGTCCAGCAGGTCGTCGAGGCCGTGTGGTGCACACACCCTGATCCGGTCGTACGTGTCGAGGCGTACCGCCACGGCGGTGGCGTACTCGGGCCAGGTGGCGACCGCGTCAGCGACGGTCCGCAACGCGGCCACCGGGCCGCCGCCGAACTTGGCCGGGTACCAGGTGTGCACGGCGGCCTGGTTCTTCGCCTCCCACGGCGGCTCCGACCAAGCCGCCACCAGCCGCTCGGTGGCCCGGTCGTCGTTGTCGCGGCTCAGGTCCGCCGCGTCGAGGAAGACGACGTCGACGTCCCGCACCAGCGAGGGGTCGAAGCCGTCGCCGTACCGCTCGCTCCAGACCAGGTCGCGGATGGCACCCGCGCCGATCCAGGCGTCCGGCGGGCCGCAGTCCCGGACGACGTCCAGTGCCCGAATCAGCCACGGGCTGCGCCGGATCAAGTTCCGCAGTTCGTCTTCCCGCATTGTTTCCCTTGTTACCACTTTTGGGATTCCTGGGTCAGTCGAACAACCGGCCCACGAGGGCACCTTGGCCGGACTGCAGGACGTGCGCGGCCCGTAACGGTATCCAGAAGCACTCGAAGCGGGTGGGCTCCCGCTCGCCGTCGTGGTCTTCCTGGCTCGGCCACCGCTCGGGCGTCGCCCCGTTCAACGTCAACTCGAAGACGTGCCGACGTTGGATCTCGAAGCGGAGCGGGCTGATGTCGTACTCGACCTCCCCCAGCATGCGCACGACGCTGAGCCCCGTCAGTCCGGTCTCTTCGCGGGCCTCCCGTAGCGCCGCGTCCGCCGGGTCCTCACCCGGGCGGACGCTGCCGCCCGGAACCTGGATGCCCACCTCCTCGTAGCTGAAGTCGGTGTGCCGGAAGACGAGCAGGTGCCCTTCCCGCACGACGTAGCAGAGAACCTTGTTGGTGATCACCTTCTCGGGCATGGCGCCTTCCTCCACTCGTTCCTGGTGCGTCTACCCAGGGTCTGGCAGGTGCGGATCGGGCAGGCCGAAGATTGCTTCCTGGGCCGCTCGGGCGAGGGTGGCCTGGGTGGTGGCGGGTAGTCCGAGCCTGTTCCAGTGGAAGATCACGTGCAATGCGATTACTGCCCGGAGGCCACGGGTGAGTGTGCTGTTCTCCCGTGGGCGGTGTAGGGCTGCGCCGGCGTTCGCGAATGCGGTGTGCCAGTTGCCGGTGCTGCGAGGTGTGCCGAGCAGCAGGCTCCGGACGTCTCCGGTGAAGCTCTCCCACCTGCGGGCATCGGTTGTGGGCGGATGGTTGAGGTGTGCTGCGCGGTGCTCGACGACCTGTGCCCATACGTCGCCTTGTTCGTTGAGGTCCAGTGCTGCTGCGCGCATCAGGGCAGTGCACAAGATGAGGGAGTGTTCGCGCCGGGTGGTGGGGTGCTGGTGGAGGTAGGTGAGAAGGTGGCGGCTGTCGAGGTGGAACAGCGTGTGCGCGGTGGTCATGGCGTCGTGGCCACCAAACGCGTGGGTCTCGGCTTCGTAGATGTCGCCGGTCCAGGTGACCCCTTCGGTGAGTAGCCTGCGGGCGTGGTCTCCGCTGTCTGGGATGTCTTTGGGTAGGTAGCGGATGCGCCAGGCGCCTTTGCGGATGAACCACCAGGAGGTGATCAGGCCGGCGGTCTCGGCGGCGGGAAGCACTCTGCTGAGGTGGGCGACCGCGTGTTGCTCGCGCTCCCGGGCGGTCTGCCCAGGGTAGATGATATTGACCTGGTGCCAGAGGGTGTGATCCACGGCGGCTCTTTCTCAGGAGAGGAGGAGACAGGTGTCCCAGGCGGTGGCGGCGGCGGTGACGAGATCGGCTCCCGCCTTGCCGTCGAGAAGCCCCTCGGGCTCGTTGGTGGTGAGGGCTGCCTGCCGGTGGAGATCGTCGACGAGGTCGAGGGGTATTGGGTGAGGGCGTCGGAAGCGACGCGGCGGGCGGTGGCCAGCAGTCCGGCGGTGCCGTGGCACAGGCCTCGGCCGGCGAGCCGCCGAATCTGTCCGGGGTCGGTGACGCAGCTGATGAACGCGGTCTCGGCGAGGTGCTGGCGGGTGGTGTCGTGCAGGGCGTGTGCGGTGAGTTGCTGGGCACGGGCGATGCCGGGGGTGCCGTAGCACCAGGACGGCCGCAGCGGGGTTCGCTGGGCGTTGTTCGCCGACCGGTTCCGGGCCCGGGCCGACGTGTATGCCGTGCGGTGGGACAATGCCCGTACCGGCGCTGCCGGGTGGATGCCCGCGGTCGCAGGTGGTTGGCGTAAGGGTATGGACCGGCGGGGCGCCGCCCACCTGCCACGCACGACGGAGGTCGTCGCGGCGCATCTGGTCGGCGACGTGTTCATGGGCCTGTATCCGCTGATGCCCGGCAACACCTGCCACTTCGTCGTGGCCGACTTCGACGGGCCGACGGCGATGCTCGACGCCCTCGCGTACGTGAAGGCGGCACGGGCCAGCGCGGTGCCGGCCGCGCTGGAGATCTCCCAGTCAGGCCGCGGCGCCCACGTGTGGGTTTTCTTCACGGGCGCTGTTTCCGCGGCCACCGGGCGGGCTGTCGGCACGGTCCTGCTGCGTGAGGCGATGGTGCTGCGCGGGTCGATGGATCTGCGGTCGTACGACCGGTTGTTCCCCAACCAGGACGTTCTGCCCGAGGGTGGCTTCGGCAACCTCATCGCCGCACCGCTACAGGGTCGTCGCCGCAAGGACGGACTGACCACGCTTCTCGACCTCGGCACGCTCGAGCCGTACGCGGACCAGTGGGCGTTCCTGTCGACGCTGGACCGGCTCAGCCCGGGCGACGCCGAACGGATCGCCCGGCAGGCCAAGCAAACCGTCACCGGTGCCGACGTCGCCACGATGAGCCGGTCCGCCGCGACCCAGGTCCATCCTGCGCTACCTCCGGTGGTCTACGCGGAGGCCGGTGCCGGGCTGAGCATCGACGCCAGACAGCTCGCCCCCGCCGCGCTGGCGACGTTCAAGCACGCTGCTGCCATGCTCAACCCGAAGTTCTACGAGTTGCAGCGACTACGCAAGTCAACCTGGGACACCCCACGCTTCATCCGGGGCTACGACCTCACCCTCGATGATCACCTGTTCCTCCCGCGGGGCCTGCGGCACACGATCGGCACCATCGTCGAACGCGCCGGGTCGCGGCTGGCCGTCACGGACATACGAAACTCCGGGGCCGAGATCGACACCGCGTTCACCGCCGAACTCACCGGCAAGCAGGCCAACGCGGTCGGCGCACTTCTCGCCCACGACGACGGAATTCTGGTTGCCCCACCGGGCTCCGGCAAGACCGTCATGGCCTGCGCCGTGATCGCCGAACGCAACACCTCCACCCTCGTCCTCGTCGACCGCAAAGCCCTCGCTGACCAGTGGCGCGTCCGCATCGAGCAGTTCCTCGGAGTCAAGCCCGGTCAACTCGGCGGCGGCCGACGCAAGCTCACGGGCACGGTGGACATCGCGCTGCTGCCCTCCCTGGCGCGGCGCGACGACGTCGCCACCCTGACGCAGGGGTACGGGCACGTCATCGTTGACGAATGCCACCACCTTGGCGCCGCGGCGTACGAGCACTCGGTCAAACGGATCGCCGCGCAGTTCTGGCTCGGCCTCACCGCCACCCCCACCCGGCGCGACGGCCTCGGCCAACTCGTCACCTGGCAACTCGGACCCGTCCGTCACACCCTGACCGACGAGGAACAAGGCACCCTCGCGGCAGCGATGCACGTTGACGCCGGACCACGTCGAGCGCTGTTCATCCACGAGACCGCCTTCCAGCCCGGCGACATCGACCTTGACGCGCCCGGCGCGCTCGCCGAGATGCACCGGCGACTGGCCCTCGACGAGCCCCGTAACACCCAGATCGCCGATGATGTCGCCGTAGCCCTAACGCGCGGTCGCAACTGTCTCGTCCTGACCCGACGGGTCGCCCAGGTCGAGGCACTCACCGCTCTGCTCGCCGCACGCGGACGTCAGGCGCTCGTGCTTCAAGGCGCGATGAGCGCCAGCGAACGGCGAAGCGTCGTTGACCGGCTCGACGGTGCCAAGGCCGGCGACGGCCTGCTTGTCATCGGCACCACACCGTTCATCGGGGAAGGCTTCGATGCCCCCGCCCTCGACACCCTCTTCCTCGACGGTCCGATCTCCTACGACGGCTTACTCGTCCAATGCGCCGGCCGCGTCATCCGCGCCGCGCCCGGCAAGGACGTCGCCGAGGTCCACGACTACCACGACCCGGCCACACCCATCCTGGCCGCCTCACTCCAACGCCGCATGCCCGGATACCGGGCACTCGGCTTCACCCGAACATAAGTGCCTCCGATCGCGATCACCATGGCTCATCCCACCGGTTACGGGGATTGACAAAGGCCAAGCGTGCTTGGCCTAGCGTAGTAGGCTGACGGGCATGGGCCGGTTCTCCGAGGATGAGCTGCATGCGGTGATCTCCAGGTATGAGGCGACACGGGCTGCTGCGTTGACCGAGCGGGATGAGCAGTTGCGGGCGTTTCATGCGGCCGGCTGGCGGCCGGTGGATCTGCAGCGGGTCACCGGATACAGCCGGGAGACGATCCGTCAGGCACTACGACCGGAAGTCCGCGCGGCGACCAACCTCAGCCGGCGCAGGACATCACCCCAGCCGCCGGCGGACTATCGGCCCTACGGCGACCGGAGGCCCTACGTGGTGGCCGAAACCCTTGCCGCACTGCGCGGCCCGACCGGCGGCACGGTGGCGCTTCCGCGCCACCTCGACTGGTCCGGGCACGCCGAGTACGACCTGAACCGGACCGCACGCCTGGCCAGCATGTACAAGGTGGTCCTCACCGAGGCCAGTACGGTCGAGGACCTGAACACCTGGCTCGACGCCGACCTCCTCCGGCGGCTCTGGCCCACCCTCTGGCTGCCGCCCCAGCTCCGCCAACGTTGGGAGGAAGCCTTTCCCGAACTCGCCGCCACCCGCAGCGACGCGGAATAGCGGTGGGCCCCTTCCGCGAACGCCTTGGAGGCCCCGCAATTCGAACACCTAATGGCCCGCATTTCGAACATGGCCTTGCCGCAAATCGAATGCAGCTCCCCTCGCAGATCGAAACCACCGCGGCTATCATGATGTCGTGCCGACACCGCATCTGATTCCGCGTCGGGCCGCCGCGCAGGTCGACGCCGCTCTGGCCGACACCCGCGTCGTGCTGATCAGCGGAGCACGCCAGGCAGGCAAGAGCACGCTGGTCCGCATCGTCGCCGGCGATCGTCTAGCCGAGCGCCGTGATCTCGACCGGGCGCAGGACCGGGCGGCGGCGATCGCCGATCCGGTCGGGTTCGTGGACTCGCCCGAACTCCTGGTCATCGACGAGATCCAACGCGCTCCGGAGCTGCTGCTGGCCATCAAGGCAGCCGTCGACGAGGATCCCCGCCCGGGCCGTTATCTGCTCACCGGCTCGTCTCGCCTCTTCGGCATGGTCGCCGCCCCGGACGCGTTGCCCGGCCGGATGGAAACCGTCGAGCTCTGGCCGTTGTCCCAAGGTGAACTCGACGGAGCGCCGGACGGATTCGTCGACGCCCTGTTCGCGCTCGGTCCGGATCTGCGACACGAGTCGGAGGTAACCCGCGCCGACTACGCGGCCAGGATCGTGCGCGGCGGCCTGCCCGAGGCCACGACCCGCACCGACCCGCGACGCCGCCAACGGTTCCTCGACGCCTACGTCCAGGCGCTCATCGACCGCGATGTCCGGCAGCTGTCCGACATCCAGCACAAGGGCGAGCTACGCAAGCTGGTACGCCTGCTCGCGGCCAGATCCGCGACCATCATCGCCGCCAACTCCCTCGAATCCGCCCTCGGACTGAGTCGACCGACGATCGCCCGCTACCTCCAGGCCCTGGAAGAGATCTTCCTGATCAAGCGGATCCCCGGCTGGTCCCGCAACCTGGGCACCCGCACCACCGCCGCGCCAAAGCTGATCTTCGTCGACTCCGGCATCGCCGCCAACGAGATCGCGACCGACGCCCGGGCACTGCTCCGGCCGGGCGCACCGTTCGGACCGCTACTCGAATCATTTGTCCTGTCCGAGCTGTCCCGCCAGCTCACCTGGTCCGAGCAGTTCGTCGACCTGTCCCACTACCGTGACCAGAGCAGGTACGAAGTCGACGCGGTGCTCGAGAACCGATCCGGCCACGTCGTCGGGATCGAGGTCAAAGCAGCCACCACCGTCGGGCCCGACGACTTCCGTGGGCTACGCCGACTCGCCGACCGTCTCGGCGACGACTTCATCGCCGGCCTCGTCCTCTACACCGGCACCTCGACGCTGCCGTTCGGCGACAAACTTCGCGCCCTACCAGTCAGTGCCTTGTGGCAGGTTCCCGCCCCGCCAGCAGACTGACCTCGCCCCCCTCCGCAGGTCGCTCCCAGCCGACGAGGGCCCACCGAATGACCTAACGACCTGGTCTGCTGATCTTCGGCAAGCGAGCACAGCAACGGGCGTGTCCGACCCGCTAACGTGAAAACAGAACAGGAAACCGCAGGTCATCAGCCTATGGGTACAGATAGAGCGTCGTCTTAGGAAACCGATGCTCTATCCCCTGAGCTACGAGGGCGCGAGTGCCTAGTCTAGCGACCTGGGGGTTCACCTGGGGTGGCAGGGAGTGGCCCACGTTCACCCACGTTCCCCGGACCGCCGTTCTCCCAGCCCAGGACCACA
>NZ_SMKF01000003.1 GCF_004348325.1 Micromonospora sp. KC213
CGCAGGCCAGCACGGACCGCCGGGACCGGCAGCCCGCACCCTGGTCGTCACTCATCCGTTTACCTTTCCTCTCCTCAGAAACCGACGCCGAACGTGGCGAAGTACCACAGCGACGAGGTCAGCCACACTCCGATCAGGACGGTGAAGACCACGCCGCCGACCACCGGCAGCACCCAGCCAGCCAGTCCCGGCTTCGGCAGGGCGAGCATCTTGGTGCTGAACGCGCCGAAGAACAGGCAGCCGAGCAGCGAGTGGGCCAGTGCCCGCGGCTCGGCGTCGACGAAGCCGAGCGCGTAGAGACAGTGCACCGCGACCGGCACGGTCAGCAGGAAGGCGATCCGCCCCGACCACCGGTGCACGCTGCCCGCCCAGGAGGGTGAGAAGCCACCGAGCCGCCCCCACATCGCCATCGCGGAGAACAGTTGGATCACGGCGAACACCGCGGCTCCGGTGCCCAGCCAGACCTTCACCGTCAACGGGCTGGAGAACCCGGCCACGTTCACCGCGATCCCGGTCGGCGTGTGGTACCGACCGTACGCGCCCATCGCGACCGCGACGGCGGCCCCGACGAGGAGCGGGACGAACAGGGACCCCTGCCGGGCCCCGTCGGGGACGGGTGGGGGCAGGACGGGTGGTGCCAGCCCCGCGTCGAGCGGTTCGTTCAACACCCGGACGTCGACCGGCTCCCGGCCCGGCCGGGTGTCCGCGATGGTCCTGCGACGGCCGGTCATCAGGCACCGGCGCCCAGCTCGGTCGAGACCGGCTCCGCCCGGATGGTGACCCCGTCGACGATGGTGGTGCCAAAGGCCGGGTCGAGCGGCGGAGCCAGGACAGGGCGACCGTCGCGGGTGACCACGCCGATCTGACCACCGTCGGGCAGCATGATCCAGCCGCCGTCCACGCCGGCGCGGCGCTGCGCGGCGGTGGCCCGGAAGAGCACCGGCCGCCCGGTCGTGTCCACGGTGGCCGCGAACGACCAACGCTTGCCGTTCACCACCACCTCGCCGGCTGCCTTGCGGTCGTCGAACGTGCCGGTGAGCCGCGCGTCCTTCTTCCCGGTGAGGGAGAGCTGGCCGTCGGTCGCGCTGCCGCGCAACCAGATCTCCAGCTGCCGACCGTCGCAGAGGTACGCCGTGGCCTCGCCGCCGTTGGCGGTGATCGCGATGGTGGCGCGGCCGCCGTCGAGCCGGCCGGTCCAGTTGGTGGTGGCCTTCTTCTCCTCCACCCTGTCGTCGGCCGATGGCGCGGCCGACGCCGGTGGCGGGTTCGGTGTCCCTGACTGGCCGCGCTGCTTCGACGGCCGGGCAGGGGAGACCTGTTCGGCGGGTGCGGCGGGCGCGGCGGCGGCCTCCGGCACGGCCTCGGCCGTGGCGGCGGGTGCGGCCGCCGGCTTCGGGTCGGCCGCGTTCGGCGCCGCCTGGGCGCTCATGGCGAACAGCACGGCCGCCATCCCGGTCCCGGTCAACAGGGTCAGCAACGGGGTGATGCGCTTCATCAGCAGCTCCCTTCACCCCTACGTACGGTGCGCGAGCCCCGGTCGTTCAATCCGACGCCAGATCCACCAATCGCGGGCGGTGACCCTAGCCGGGAGCGCGGGTGCTGTGCCGGACGACCAGCGGGGTGGCCAGCTCGAGGCGCCGGCTGTCGAGTTCCTCGCCGTTGATCAGGGCGAGCAGCATCCGGGTGGCCATGGCGGACATCTCGGTCAGTGGTTGCCGTACGGTGGTCAGCGGCGGGATCGCCCATCGCGCGCCGTCCACGTCGTCGAAGCCCACCACGCTCAGGTCGTCGGGCACCCGCAGGCCGCGCTCGTACAGGGCCTCGTAGGCGCCCCAGGCCGTCTCGTCCGAGCAGGCGAAGATCGCGGTGGGGGGCGCGGGCAGCTCGAGCAGGGCGTGGGTCTCCCGGTACCCGGACGGCGCGGTGAAGTCGCCGGTGCGGACGTACCCGCTGGGGATCGGCTCCCCGGCGGCGTTCATCGCGGCCCGGTAGCCGTCCACCCGGGCCCGGCTGCACGGCACGTCCGACGGACCGCCGATGACCGCGATCCGGCGGTGCCCGAGGCCGAGCAGATGCTCGGTGGCGGCGAGGCCGCCGGACCAGTTGGTGGCGCCGACGGAGGGAATGTCGGGGGTGGGTTGCCCGGCCGGGTCGATCACCACCACCGGTATGCCGAGTTCCGCGAGCTGGCTGCGCTGGGTGCCGGACAGGTCCGACAGGACCAGCAGCACCCCGTCACAGCGGCGGGCCGAGAGCTGTTCGATCCAGCGCCGGTCGGGGCGGCTGCGGTGCCGCCCGTGGGCGGCCGAGACGACCACTCCGACGCCGGCGCGGTGGGCGTGCTCCTCGACGCCCTCGATGATCTGCATTGCCCACGGGCTGCCCAGATCCCGCAGCACCAGGTCGATCAGGCCGGCCCGGTCGGGTCGGACGGTGGGCCGACCGGTGTAGCCGCGCTCGTCGAGCAGCGCCTGCACCCGTTGGCGGGTGGTGGGTGCGACGTCGGGCCGGCCGTTGACGACCTTGGAGACGGTGGGCACCGACACGCCGGCGGCGCGGGCGATCTGCGCCAGTGTGGCCCGTTGGTTGTCCATCCCCGCTCCTGATGTCGTCCGGTCAGGTCGGCAGCATACCCCGAAAGTTTCGACGGTCGTCGCCGGCCGTGTCCCGTCCGGATTCCTCCACAGGAGCGCATTGTCCACGCGATCCGCTCGTCGGCAGAGGTCGAAAGTGACCGGAAGTTCCGATGGTTGTCGATCCGTCTCAGCGCACCCGCACGGTGGTGGTGACAGTGGCCTGGTCGATGTCGCTGGTCCGCACCGTGAACCGCAGCGTCCACTCACCGGCCACCGGGAACCGGATCTCCGCGCTGCCGTGGTTCGGCTCCGGGGTCTCGACCCGCACCGGGACCGGTTCCACACCCGCCGCCGGCAGCGCCAGGCTGACCTTCCACTCGGCGACCGGCAGTGCCAGCCCCTGTGGCGTGTAGACGTAGGCGTGCAGCGAGTTCGGCGCTCCCACCTTCACCGGGTAGATGTCGAACTGGAGGCTGTACAGCTCGCTGCTCAAGGTCTGGGCGACTCCCTCCCGGGCGACCCGGGCCGCCTCGGTGCCGGCGGTCCGACCCGGCGGCGTCTGCACCAGCAGGGCGGTCAGTGCCAGCACCACGGCGGTGGCGGCCACCTCGACGGCGGCGGCCACCGCAACCCGGCCCCGACGACCCGCCGCCACCTTCCGGCGTACCATTCGGCGCTGCCCGGCGGCGACCGCGAGCACGGCGGCCAGCAGTCCCGCCTTGCCGAGCAGCAACCGCCCGTACGGGGTGCCGACCAGGGCGTCGGGGTGGCCCAGTTCGATCGCGGCCTGCCCGACACCGGTGACGACCAGCCACCCCACCGCGAGGGTCGCCCACCGGGACCACGCCGGCAGGATCCGCGCCAGCACCCGCTCGTGCGTGCCGCGCAGCAGGAACGCCAGCATGCCGATCAGACCGCCCACCCAGACGCTCATCGCGGCGAGGTGGATGACGACGGCGACGATGCTGACCGGCGGCAGCGGCGAGGCGACCGGGTGGCCCGCCAGCGGCCAGGTAGCCAGCCCGGCCACCGCGACCAGGGTGAGGGCCACCGCGCGCCACCGCCCGGCCCGGCCGGACAGCACGGCGGGCAGCAGCCCCGCTGCGACCCCGACCAGCGCCACCCGCGCGCTGAGCACCACGCCGACGTCGCTGGCGGCGACCGCCTTCAGATCGCCCGGGGAGAGCGCGCCCACCGCCGCGCCGACCATGTCCGCGGCCTGTCCGACCCAGGTGGCGGCGGTCGCCGCGATGACCAGCAGCAGCCCGGCGTACGCGGTGACGGCCGCCGGGCGGCGGGACCGGCGGCGCGGCCACAGTCCGGCGGCGAGCAGCGTCGGGCCGACGGCCAGCACGAGCCCGAGGTAACCCGCCCACTTGGCGGCGGGCACCAGCGGGCCGGTCGATTGCCGCTCCTCCTCGTCACTCAGCCGAGGCGGGCTCGCCGAAGGGGCGCCGGCGGAATAGGTGAAGCTGCCGGCCACCGGGTGACTGTCGGCGGAGATCACCCGGTAGCTGACCAGGTACGTGCCGAGCGGGCGGTCCGGCACCCGGACCGCGATGCGCATGGTCGCCCCCCGGACCACCGGCTCGCCGGTGTGCACCTTCTTCCCGTCCGGGCCGAGGACCTGCACCCGGCCCGCGACGGGGGCGATCGGCTCGCTGAAGGTGACCACCACCTCGGCCGGTGGGGCGCCGACCACCGCGTCCCGCGCCGGGGCGGTGGCGACCAGCACGGCGTGGGCGGACGCCGGGGCCGCAGGGGCCAGCGGGACGCAGAGCAGGGCCAGCAGCAACCCCAGGACGGCTGATCGGATGCGCACGCAAACTGGTTCGGACGCGGCAGCCGGAAGGTTCAACGCGGCGGCCGATTCGCTGCCGCCCCGCCGGCACGGGTCGGCCCGAATCCTGCGTGCCGGCCGCCCGTGCCGCCTCGGTGCGGTCATGTGACCGTGTCGGGGCTCCGGTCGAGGTGGTGCCGCAGCGCGAGCTGAAGGGCCAGCCGGGCGTCCGGATCGTCGAGGGCCGCGCCGAAGTGGACCCGCAGCTGCCGCATCCGGTACCGGATCGTCTGCGGATGGGTGTGCAGCTCTCCGGCCACCACGATGACCTGCCCCTGCCGGCGTAGCCACTCGTACAGCGTCTCGGCCAGCGCGCGCCGGGCGGCGGGCCGCAGACCGGCCAGCGGGGCCAGCCAGGTGTCGGCGAGGTGGTCGGCGAGGCCGGGCTCCCAGGCCGTCAGCAGGGTGAGCAGATGCCCGTCACCGTCGACGACCGGCTCGGCGGGCAGTCGGCCCTCCTGCCGCAGAGCCAGTGCCCGCCGCGAGATCCGGTAGGACAGCCGGGCCCGGCCCAGCTCCACGGTGGGTCCGAGCGCCGATCGTCGCCCGGCGAGGGCCCGGCGGGCCCGGTCGAGACGTCCGGGGGTGGCCGGATCGGGCAGGACGACCCGGACGGCGTCGTCGACCACCGTGGCGATCGCGCCCCCACCGATGCCTCGCGCCAGGTGCTCGGCGTCGCCCCCGTCGACGCTGAGCACGGCGACGGTGCGCGGCAGGGCCCAGCGGGCGACGTCGGCGGCGGCGCGCAGAGCGGCGTCGCCGGGTGGTTCCGGTTGCACCAGCAGGGTGATCAGCCGTCGCCGGGTGGTGGCCCAGTCCTCTGCGGCGTCGCGCTGCTCGTCGAGAAAGCCCTCCGCCGCCGCCCCGGCCAGGGCGTCGGCGTAGCCGAACAGCGCCCCGGCGATGACGTACAGGTGGGCCGGGGCCGGCCCGCCCTCGGTCCGGTGCTCCACCAGGAAGGCCCAGATATCACGGGCCCCGAGGGTGAGTACCGTGCGCAGGGCGTCGACCCGGTGCCCCTCCCGGTACTCGGTGCGGCCGAGGGCGTGGAACACCGCCCGGGTGGCGGCCAGGTCGCGACCGGGGTCGGTCAGCGCGTCGACGAAGGCGTCCACCGCGGTCTGCACCCCCAGGGCCAGCCCCTGACCCTGGCCGCCGGTCAGCGACCGCCCCTGCGCCCGCATCGCCGTCCGCACGGTGCTCAGGATCCGCTCGTGCAACGCCGGGCGCAGGCCGCGCATGTGCGCCCCGACGGCCGGCGGCAGGGCGGCGAGCCCGGGCTCGATGTCGATCAACGTGTCGGACATCTCGCCACTCCTTGTCATCCCGGTTCCAAACCCGGGGGCGGATCCTGTGCTTCCGTGTCGATCATTTTGGCAGCCTGGTGCGTACGGTCGGGGGCGTGGATACCGATGTCATCGTGATCGGCGCCGGGCTGGCCGGCCTGGTCGCCGCCGCCGAGGCCGCCGACGCCGGCCGTCGGGTGCTGCTGCTCGACCAGGAGCCGGAGCAGAGTCTCGGCGGGCAGGCGCACTGGTCCTTCGGCGGTCTCTTCTTCGTCGACTCCCCCGAACAGCGGCGGATGGGCATCCGCGACTCGGTCGAGCTGGCCTGGCAGGACTGGCTCGGCAGCGCCGCCTTCGACCGCCCCGAGGACCACTGGCCACGCCGATGGGCCCAGGCGTACGTGCACTTCGCCGCCGGTGAGAAGCGGGCCTGGTTGCGCGGGATGGGGCACCGGATCTTCCCCGTGGTCAGCTGGGCCGAGCGCGGCGGGGCGGCGGCGGACGGACACGGCAACTCGGTGCCCCGGTTCCACATCACCTGGGGAACCGGCCCCGGCGTGGTCGAGCCGTTCGCCCGCCGGGTGCGGCAGGCCGAGGCCGAGGGCCGGGTCCGGCTGCTGTTCCGGCACCGGGTCGACGAACTGGTCACCACCGGCGGCGTGGTCACCGGCGTACGGGGGACGGTCCTGGCCCCCGACGACGCGCCACGGGGGCGGAGCACCTCCCGGGTGGCGGTCGGTGACTTCGGGTACGACGCGCAGGCCGTGATCGTCACGTCGGGCGGGATCGGGGGCAACCACGATCTGGTCCGGCGGGCCTGGCCGGCGCGGATGGGCACCCCGCCGGCCCGGATGGTCGCCGGGGTGCCCGCGTACGTCGACGGGCGCATGCTGGCCGTCACCGAGGCGGCCGGCGGGCAGGTGATCAACCCGGATCGGATGTGGCACTACACCGAGGGCCTGCGCAACTGGGACCCGATCTGGCCACAGCACGGAATCCGGATCCTGCCGGGCCCGTCGTCGCTCTGGCTCGACGCCGCCGGGCGCCGGTTGCCGGCGCCGCTCTTTCCCGGCTTCGACACCCTCGACACCCTGCGACACCTGCGGGCCACCGGGTACGACTACAGCTGGTTCCTGCTCACCCAGAAGATCATCGAGAAGGAGTTCGCGTTGTCGGGCTCCGAGCAGAATCCGGACCTGACCGGCCGTAGCGTCCGGCAGGTTCTGCGTCGCGTGCGGGCCGGCGCCCCCGGTCCGGTGGCGGCGTTCCTGCGTCACGGGGCGGACTTCGTCGTCGCCGACACCCTGCCGGAGCTCGTCGACGGGATGAACAAGCTCGCCGCCGAGGCCGGCGGGCCGCAGCTCGACCCCGTCGAGCTGCGGCGGCTGGCCGAGGCCCGGGACCGCGCGATCGCCCACCCCTTCGGCAAGGATGCCCAACTGCACGCCGTTCGGGACGCCCGCCGGTACCGCGGGGACCGGCTGGTCCGGGTCGCCACCCCGCACCGGTTGCTCGACCCGACGGCCGGCCCGCTGATCGCCGTACAGTTGCACGTGCTGACCCGCAAAACCCTGGGCGGGCTGCACACCGACCTGTCCGGCCGGGTGTTGCGGCCCGACGGCGAGCCGTTGGGCGGGGTGTACGCCGCCGGTGAGGTCGCCGGGTTCGGTGGCGGCGGCATGCACGGCTACCGCGCACTGGAGGGCACCTTCCTCGGCGGCTGCCTCTTCTCCGGTCGCGTCGCCGGCCGCGCCGCCGCCACCGCCGTGGGCTGACCGCCGTCGCCGTTCCGTCGCCTCGACCGGACGGCCCCGGTCAGCCGGTGGGAAAAGCTGCCCTCGTCGGCGCCCCTGCCGGTCGTCCACCCGCGGGATCCGCCCGTGGCGTCCGAGGGTCGCTCCCCTGTGGTGACCATCTGGGTACGCCGGGCTGTGCCACCGTGCCAATGATCGAACCTCTGGATGCGATTTGGTCATGTATAGGCGTTACATCCATCGTCCGTTCGGTTGATTCCCGCTGCCCTTTGGTTTAGTGTTGCGGGCACGACTGGTGCTGTGAGGCATCCGTTCCCCGTAGGACAGGAAGGGCAGCATGACCACCACGACGATCGCGCTGACGACGAGCACCGAGACGCCCCGTTCGGCGGTGACCGGTGAGGAGTCCCTCGCCAGCGAGCTGATCGCCGCCCTGTCCGCGCTGCCCCAGTCACACCCGGAGCGGCGGGCGCTGCGCGACCGGGTCATCGAGGCGTGGCTGCCGCTGGCCAACCACCTCGCCGCCCGCTACAGCGGCCGTGGTGAGCCCCACGGCGACCTCGCCCAGACCGCCGCCCTCGGTCTGATCAAGGCGGTGGACCGGTTCGACGCCTCCCGCGGTGTCGACTTCGCCGGGTTCGCCATCCCGACCATCCTCGGTGAGATCAAGCGGCACTTCCGTGACCGCACCTGGAACATCCGGGTGCCGCGCCGGCTGCAGGAGCTGCGGCTGCGCATCACCGAGGCCAACGGCACCCTCACCCAGACGTTGAACCGGGCACCCACGGTCGCCGACATCGCCGCCCATCTGGACATCACCGAGGAAGAGGTCCTGGAGGGCCTGGAGGGCGCGAGGGCGTACAACGCGGTCTCGCTGTCCACCCCCATCGGCGACGGTGACAGCGCCACCGAACTCGGCGACACCCTCGGCGCGGAGGACAACGAGTTCGAGCTGGCCGAGCTGCGGGTCGCCCTCGGGCCGGCCCTGGCCACCCTGGACGAACGCGAGCAGAAGATCCTCACCCTGCGCTTCTACGGCAACCTAACCCAGAGTGAGATCGCCAAGCAGGTCGGCGTCTCCCAGATGCACGTCTCCCGGCTGTTGGCCCGGGCGCTGACCAAGCTGCGCAGTCAGCTTTCCGAACCGCGCTGACTCGTACGCCAGGTCGCCATCCCGGCCCGGCATCCGCGGCACACCGCAAAGCCCGCACCGTCGTCGAGCACTCGGCGACCGCGCGGGCTTTCGCGTACCCGACAACGCCGTGACGGCACCCGTTCACTGTCGACGGGTGGCGGCTGGAAACTCGACCCGCCGGGACTGCCACTACCTGACCACTCCCGCAGCGCTGTGCTGTCTGGCCGCCGCCTCATGTGTCTAGTCCGGAGCAACGGTCCGGACATTCGGTTCGCGCCCGTCGGCGCCACACCGGCCGCCCGTTCCATGATCGAGATCATGAAACGGGCGACCCGCGACGCCTTCGGGTGTCACGATCTTGGCTCTGCGGCTTGGTCAGCCGGATGACATTGCCGTCAGGGTGCACGTGCGGACCCAGGGGCCAGGAGCGACTGGCTGCCGGGCGCAGGACCACGTTGAGTTGATCGGCGAGGTACCTGGGGTCAGGCTGTAGGTCGAGCCTTGCCAGGTGCCCTCAGGGTAGGTGACGTACCCGTAGTACTCGCTCCAGCTCACATAGCACCTCACGTCCAGCTTGATGCTTGTCGCGCTCGCGGGGATCACCTTGGTCCATACCCGGTTCGGGTTGGTGCGGTCGAACGGGGAGACGGAGTCCACCGGAAGCCATCCGGGGCCGGGTGCGCCGGGCCACCCGCCGCTGTCGACGCCCACGTACGGTCCGACCGGAGGCACCGCGCCCCCGTAGCAGCTCGTGGTCCCGGTGATGATCCGGGTACCGCTGGCCGCGGCCGGCGAGGGCGCGGCGGTAACCGCCGCCACCGTGGTCATCGCCAGCAGGCCGAGGGTGGCCGTGATTCGCCGCAATCTTCCAGTAGCCATCAAACGCGACCGTCCTTTCTCGGGGCACTCCGGCCGGGTGCTTGAGGGCATCCTCGGCGGTCGATATCGTTGACGGCGTTTGGTACGGACAGGTGCGGACAACCGGGGCCGACGTGGCAGGTAACGACGGTACTGCGGTTCCGTGCGCCGGACAGCGCCGGACAGCGCCGGGATAGCCGGTGGCTGCTGACGACGGCCGCCTGTTGCTGCGGCAACTGTGTGACGACCTGCGACTGCTCCGCTTGCAGGCGGGCGGCCCGAGCCTGCGCGGCCTGGCGGTGCGGGTACGGCTGGGCAAGAGCCAGGTGGGGGCGATCTTCAGCGGCCGGATCGGACGGCTGCCGGACTGGGAGGTCGTCCGGGGCGTCGTCGACGGCTGCCGCCAGTACGCCCAGGATCATGGCCGGCTGGACCGGCTGTCGGTGGCCACCGGGATCGAGGAGTTCTGGCGCCCGCGGTACGCCCTGGTGGATTACGCGTTGCAGCACGCCGCGCGGCAGCGGCCACCCGCGCCGTCGCGACAGGCGCCGCTGGCGGCCGTACCCCGGCAGTTGCCGGCCGCCACACGGCACTTCGCCGGGCGGGCCGGTTCACTCGCCGCGCTGGACACGCTGCTGGAAGACGCCGCCACCGCGAACACCGCGGTGATCTCCGCGATCGAGGGAACCGCCGGCGCCGGCAAAACGGCCCTCGCCGTGTACTGGGCGCACCAGGTCGCCGACCACTTTCCCGACGGGCAGCTCTACGTCAACCTGCGCGGCTTCGGTCCGTCCGAACCCGCGATGGAGCCGGGGGAGGCGATCCGCCGCTTCCTCGACGCCCTCGGCGTGCCGGTCCGGCGGATTCCGGCGGAGCCGGACGCGCTGGCCGCCCTGTACCGAACCGAACTCGCCGGTCGACGGCTGCTGATCCTGCTGGACAATGCCCGCGACGGCGCGCAGGTCCGGCCGTTGCTGCCCGGCGCCGCGGGCTGCCTGGTCCTGATCACCAGCCGCGATCCGCTCACCGGCCTGGTCGCCGCCGAGGGCGCCCAGCCCGTCACTGTCGATCTGCTCAACCACGACGAGGCGAGGCAGTTGCTGGTACGCCGCCTCGGCAGCGCGCGGATCGCCGCCGAGCCCCACGCGGTCGACGAGATCATCACGCGGTGCGCCCGGCTGCCGCTGCCGCTGGCGATCGTCGCCGCCCACGCCGCGACCCGCCGGGTGCCGCTGCGCGAGCTGGCCGACCAGCTCCGCGACGGCAGGCACGCGTTCGGGCTTCTCAACACCGGCGATCCAAGCACCGACCTGCACGCGGTGTTCGCCTGGTCGTACCGGGCGCTGACCCCGGCCGCGGCGCGAGTGTTCCGGCTCCTGGGCCGGCACCCCGGTCCGGACGCCACCGCGCCCGCCGTCGCCAGCCTCGCCGCGCTGCCGTTGCCCGAGGTGCCGCCGCTGCTGGCCGAACTGATCCGCGCCAATCTGCTGACCGAACCGGCCGCCGGCCGGTACGCCTTGCACGATCTGCTGCGCGCCTACGCCATCGACCTGAGCGACACCCTGGAGACCCTGTCGGACCGCGAGGCCGCGACCGCCCGCATCCTCGACCACTACCTGCACACCGCTGGCGCCGCCGACCGGCTACTGCACCCCCATCGAGACGCCGTCACCCTCGAACCGCCCCGGCTGGACGCCGCGCTGGAGTCTCTGGGCGTACCGGATGCAGCCCTCGCCTGGCTCGCCGCCGAACTTCCGGTGCTGCTCGCGGCGGTGGACCATGCCGCGGGCAGCGGGTACGACCGGCATGCCTGGCAGCTCGCGTGGATCCTGACCGGCTACCTCGAACACAGCCGGCGCTGGCCCGACCAGCTCGCCGTCGGCGCGGCGGCGAGGCTCGCCGCCGAACGGCTCGCCGACCCGCGCGCGTCGGCCATCGCCCACCGGATCCTGGCCCGCCCCTACATCGAGACCGGCCGCCACGCCGACGCCCGCGCGCACCTCGAACGCGCCCTCGACCTCGACACCGGCGGCGGTGACCTCGCCGGGCAGGCCCATGACCACCACCACCTCGCCTACCTCGGGGAACGGCAGGGCCGCTACGCCGTCGCCCTCGACCACACCCGGCAGGCCCTCGCGCTGTACCGCAGGGCGAACCACCGGTACGGGCAAGCCTCCGCCCTCAACGCGATTGGTTGGTTCCAGGTCCATCTCGGCGACCACGCCCAAGCCGTGGCCGCCTGCCAGGAGGCCCTCACGCTGCTTCGCAAGCTGGACGACCGTCGTGGCGAGGCCGCCACATTGGACAGTCTCGGCTACGCGTACCACCATCTTGGCGACTACACGCGCGCCGTCACCAACTTCTGCCAGGCCGTCGTGCGGCTACGCGCCCTCGGCGAGCGCTATCCGGAGGCGGCCACGCTGACCCACCTCGGCGACAGCTACCAACTCACCGGCCGGCCGGGCGCCGCGCGGACCGCGTGGCGGCGGGCGCTGGCAATCCTCACCGACCTCAATCACCCCGACGCGGAAGGCGTCCGGGCGAGGCTCGCCGGCGTGGATCGCCCGCGTCGCAGCGCGTCGTCTGCTCCGTAGCGCCGGCGGGTCGAGAACGCGCGATGCGATGACGGCGCAGCCAGGCCGCCGCCAGCACCAGGGCGCGCTCCGCAGCACGCCTGCCTGAGAGGGCGTGGCCGTCACGCCGAACCGTAGCGACACGATGGTGCTATGGCCACTGGCCCAGGAACGAGAACGGGAAGGCGGTACCGCGGGCGCGAGGCGTTGTGGCAACGCACTGTAAGGATCCCCGGTACGCCGACGCCGGGTCGACCAGATCACCGTCGTCGACGGCACAGCTACGGGCCAAAGGCATCAACCCGGTCATCGCCCGACGCGGCGTCGGGCACGGCTGCGGCCTGGGCGCACGACGCTGGGTCGTCGAGCAGACCATCGCCCTGCCGCACTGGTTCCGCCGCCCGCGCACCCGCTGGGAGATCCGCGACGACATCCACGAAGCCTTCCTCACCCTCGCCTGCGCCCTCCTCTGCTGCCGACGACTCCAACACCCAGAAGTTAGGAGTGGTAAGCCGCCAACAATCACGGGCCCGATGGGCAGCGGCTGCCACTCGGGGTGAGGCCGGCCGGGTGGTGTCGCGGGTGACCCGCGGCACCACCCGGCGTGGATCAGACCAGTGCGCCCTCAGTTCTGCTCGCCGGCTCCGGCGGGAGCGGGCAGCACCGACTCAGCGTCGGTGCCGGCCAGCACCTTCGCCTGCTGCGGCCAGGTGGCCAGGCTCGGGGCGGTGCGGAGCCCAGCGGCGCGGATGGTCTCCCGCAGCGCCGTCTCGTCCAGTTCGGCGAGCTGGCGGTAGGTGCGGATCCCGGCGGCCTGCAACGCGGCGGCCATCTTCGGGCCGACCCCCTGGATCCGGCGGAAGTCGTCCGTCGGTGCCGCCTCGTCGCCCGGGGCCGGCGCGGCCTGGTCGGCGGGTACGGGCTCGCCGACCGGTGCCGCCTCGTCGGCTGGTGCCGTCTGGTTGGTCAGTGCGGCCTCGTCTGCCGGTGCGGGCTCGTCGGTCGCCGGCGGCACGACGCCTGCCGGGGCGGAGACGGTCGCCGGGGCGGTGGTCGCCGGTTCCGCGACGGATCCGGCGTCGTCCGAGGTCGCCCGGTCGAGCGCGTCGACCTCGACGGTCGGCTCGCTGTCCTCGATCGGGGTACGCGGTGCCGGAACGCCCGGCGAGGCGGTCGCCGGCTCTTCGGCCTCGACGCTGACCGGGCTGGTGGTCTCGGCGTCGACGGGCGCCGCGTGGTCGAGACGCCGGGTCGCCTCGGCGGGCACCGGCGTCTCCGAGACCGGCTCCTCCGAGACGGGCGTCTCCGTGACCAGGGTTTCCGAGACGGGCGTCTCCGCGATCGGCTCCTGCGGGACCGGTGTTTCCGAGACGGGCGTCTCCGAGATCGGGGCTTTGGCGACCGGGGCGGTGTCGTGGCTCGGCCCCTCGTCGGTGGCGTCCGCCCGGATTGCCTCTTCGGCAGGTGCCGTGAACTGCGGGACCTGCTCGTCGACCGGGGACGGGGCGGCGCTGCGGTCGGTGGGCTCATCGATGACGGCGGGCGCGGGAGCGTAGTCCACGGTGGCTTCCGGGCGGGGGGTGGCGATGGTCGCGGTGGCGTGCGCCTTCTCGGCCTCGGTGAGGCCGACGACCGGGTCACCCTCCACGATGGGTTGGGTCCGGGCGGTGCCGCCCGCCAGTTGCCGGTCGCGTGCCAGCCAGCCGGCGGCCCCGCCCAGCAGCAGGGCCAGGATCACGATCAGCCATTGCCCGAAAGTCGACGGCACGGCGAACCTCCCTCTTGCGTACGTCGTGAAAGTCGCGAAGCAAACTCGGCGCAGCTTCGCACACGCGTATTTCGCACGACAGGGAGGATCGGTGATCGCCGCCGAGGTGAGACGGCCGGTGTCGGGGTGTGTCGGCGGGATGACCGACCGTATGCCGAAAACTCGTGTCGCCGCCGGCCCGCCGGGCCGCGACGAGGTGCCGTCGGCGCGACCCGGCGGGAGATTCCGTCGACCTGCCTCGGGCGGTTCAGTCGGTCTCGCCCCGGTAGGTGTAGAACTCGTCGACGAAGCGGCGGGCCAGGCGGGGCACCCGGCTGGTGACTCCGAAGTAGCCGCGCGCCCCGAGCAGCGCGAGCCGCCCGACGACCGGCTTGTACATCGGGTCGTCGCCGCTGGTGCCGCTGCGGCTCAACGAGTCGGCGACCCGGGCGAAGCCGTACGGCACCATCTCCGCCTCGTAGTCGGCGACCGCCTGCACCAGCGTCTTGTCGCCGGCGGCGGCCCGGCGCAGCTGCCGGCACAGCAGGGCGGCGTCGCGTAGCGCGGTGTTGGCGCCGACCCCCCGGCCGGGGGTCATGGTGTGGATGGCGTCACCGAGCAGCGTCACCGTACTGCTCTTCCACGCCGGGATCGGCTCGCTGGTGGCCACCCGGATCGGCAGGGCGCTGCCCGGGTCGCTGCGGGCGAGCAGTTCCCGCAGGTTCGGGTGCCAGTGACGGGTGAGGTCCCGGGCGAGCTGGACGAGGTCCTCGCCCCGGCGCTGCATCACGTCCGGCGGGAACCGGCGGGCGGTGCTCCAGATGACGAAGTTGATGTTGTCGCGGGTGTTGTCGTGCGCCCGACCGGGCCAGCCGTGCAGCAGTGCCGCGTCGTCGTCGCTGACGTCGGGCTTGATCCTGCCGTCGCGGTCCCACTTGAACTCCATGACGTGCAGCACGCCCATCAGACCGCCGGTCCCGAAGATCAGCGAGATGCCCTTCTCCACCCGCTCCGGCAGGAGCTGGCGGGTGTGTGCGGTCAGCGGGATCCGGGTGGCGATGTTGACGGTGCCGGCGTCCCGGACGACCGCGTGTGGCAGGTACTGCCGGCGGACCGCCGACTGCGTACCGTCGGCGGCGACCAGCAGATCGCCGGTGGCGCTGCTGCCGTCGGCGAAGTACGCCGTGACCGTGCCGTCGTCGCGCTGCTCGTACCGGGTGAAGGTCTTGTCGAAGTGGACCACGTCGCCCAGGCCGGTGAGCAGTACCTGACGCAGCGTCATCCGGGCCACCGATCGTTCGGTCTCGGCCGGGTCGGTCTCCGAACGCAGCGGGAACGAGGCGGTCCGCCGCAGCCGTTGGGTGATGACGTTGAAGTAGCGGGGGGAGCGGGCGCAGGTGGCCAGGTAGACGTCGAACAGGTTCGGTGGCAGGCACTCGCGCAGCGCCTTGCTGCCGGTCGGTCCGATGCCGATGCGATAGCCCAGCAGGCCCTCGCCGCGGGTGCGGTACCGCTCGTAGACGGCGACGCTGATGCCGGCGCGGCGCAGGCCGTGCGCGAGGCAGAGCCCGCCGGTGCCGGCACCGATGATCAGGACGCGCGGCGGTCCGGAAGTCATCCCGGGTACCCGGTCAACCGGCCGGTCGGGGCGCCGGCACCTCGGCGGCATCCCAGCGGTAGAAGCAGCCGGCGATCGCGTCCCGCGGTGACCGCCAGGTCGGCAGGTACGGCGAGGTGTGCGCGGAGAGCCGCTCGTTGACCTGGCGGTACAGCGGATGGTTACGGGCGTTGGCCAGCGCGTCCGGGTCCACGTCCTCGGTCTCCATGACGTGGACGCACAGGTCGTGCAGGCAGTACAGGGATCGGTGCCGGACGCCGGTCAGGGTGGGCAACTCGGTGGCGTCGGACTCGGCGAAGATCTGCGCCACCCGACCCTCGGAGCCGGGAATGATCCTGCTGACGATCAGTAGACGACTCATGGAACCCCTTCCGTCGGTGGCGTCCGCCCGGAGGCGACGGACCGCCGTGGGGTCCACCCTGCCGCCCGTTCTGTCACCTCCGCGTCACGCCGTACCCGGTGGGTGTGACGTGCCGGTGGCCGCCACCGGCGGGTGGCCCGGCCGGTGTGGTCAGGGTCGGGTGGCGCGGCGGTCGGCAGGGGCGGAGGCCAGCCGGGCGGGCACGCGGCGGGTGGTGGCGGAACCGTCGCGGGTGGCCTGGTGGATCGGGGCGAGGGTGTCCTGCAACAGTGCGGTCATCGCCGTGGACGGTTCGAGCCGCAGTTCACGCAGGAGCAGGTCGCGGTAGACGTAGAAGGCGTGCACCGCCTCGAAGGCGTTGCCCTCGGCCAGGTGGATGCGTACCACCAGCCGGTGCGGCGTCTCCCGCAGTGGTTCGGCGGACATCGCCTCCAGGGCCGCCTCCAACGCCTCGCCGTGCCGCCCCGCGGCCAGGTGCTGGTCGGCGAGGTTCTCCAGCATGTGCAGGCGCAGTTGACGCAGCCGTTCCCGGTCGGCGAGCACCCAGTCGTCGTACCACCCGGGGAGCAGGTCGTGCCGGCCGGCGGCGAGCGCCCCGGCGGCACCCGGGTCGTCGCCGTCGCGGACCCGGGCGGCGGCGCCGACCAGGGCGTCCACGTCGACCCCGACCCGGGGGTCCAGCCGGACCGTGTCACCGCTGGTGACCAGCGGGCAGCACGGGTCCTGGCGCAGCCGCCACAACGCCGTACGCAGGGACGACAGCGCCCGCTCCTCCGGCGCGTCCGGCCAGAGCAGACCGGCCAGGTGACTGCGGGTGGCGCCGGGACGCAGGCCGATCAGCGCGATGACCCGTTGCAGGCCCCGCGGGACGACGATCGAGGTGTCGCCGTGCAGCAGCCGGAAGCCGCCGAGCAGATGCAGCGCGATCGGTGCGCCGGGTCGTGACCCGGTCGTCGACATGGACGGAGCAGCGGCCACGGCGGCACCTCCTACGGAACCCTGGTCCCGATTCTGTGTCCCGGCGCGGCTGCCCGTGACCGCACTGTCTCCAGTCGCTGCACCGCGGTCCGGCGTCGCGCCGCGGCCATCGGGCTGACCGCTCCGGAGATTATCAATCGCGGTAACTCTCAGTCAATGACAGCGTGGCTTTCCCGTTGCGCGATGGTTCTCCGCGAAAGCGGCTCTGAACTGGTCAGATTGGCTATATGCAATGGATCTTTACACAGCTCATGCACAGCTTGCGTCAACACATCGTCACGATGATTCCCCCCTGGTGGGTGCCCGTTGACGCCCCGGTGACGCGGTCCGCCGCATCGTGTCGGCAGTCGTCCGGCCCGGCCGGCGCGGACCGTCCCGCGTCGGAGGCCGTGGGGGGAGGCCCAGCCATGGACCGTTCGCTGATCGTCGCGAAGGTGGTGCCCACCGCCGAAGCGCAGGTCGCCGAGATCTTCGCCGAGTCCGACGCGACGGAACTGCCCCGTCTGGTCGGGGTCCGGCACCGTTCGCTCTACCGGCTGCACGATCTCTACGTGCACCTGCTGGAGACGGAGTCGGCGACGCAGGGTGCGGTCCAGGCCGCCCGCGGGCATCCCGAGTTCGTCCGGGTCAGCGAGCGGCTACGCCCCTACATCTCGCCGTACCTGCCGACCTGGCGGGAACCGCGGGACGCCATGGCCCACTGCTTCTACCGGTACGACGCCGGTCAACCACACCGGTTCGTCACCGGCGACGGCGGGGAGCGGGCGTGACCGCCACCGCCGGACGGGAGGGGCAGCTCTGGTCCCGCTGCGCCGGTTGCGCCAGCCTGCTGTACCGCAAACGGCTGCGGCGCAACCTCGACGTGTGCCCGGAGTGCGGGGAACACTCCCGCCTGGACGCGCCGGAGCGGGTGGCCCAACTGGTCGATCCGGGGTCGTTCACCCCGCTGCCGGAACGCCCGGCCGAGGTGGACCCGATTGGCTTCGTCGACGTACTGCCGTACCCGCACCGGCTCAGCGCCGCGCGCGCCGGCACCGGCCTCGACGAGGCCGTGGTCTGCGGCACCGCCACCATCGGCCGGCAGCCCTGCGCGTTGGCCGTGATGGACTTCCGGTTCCTCGGCGGCAGCCTCGGCTGCGCCGTCGGCGAACTGATCACGCGCACCGCCGAGCGGGCGCTGGCGGACCGGATCCCGCTGCTCCTGGTCACCGCCTCCGGTGGGGCGCGGATGCAGGAGGGAGCCCTGTCGCTGATGCAGATGGCCACGGTCAGCCAGGCGATCGCCGAGCTGCGGGAAGCGGGGGTGCTCACCGTCAGTGTGCTCACCGATCCCACCTACGGGGGCGTGGCGGCCTCGTTCGCCACCAACACCGACGTGGTGCTCGCCGAGAGCGGCGCCCGGATGGGGTTCGCCGGACCGCGGGTGATCCGCCAGGTCACCGGCCGGGATCTGCCCGAGGGCTTCCAGACCGCCGAGTTCCTGCTCCACCACGGTCAGGTCGACATGGTGGTGCCCCGGCACGCGCTGCGCGGCCGGCTGGTGGCGCTGCTGGCCGCCGCCCGGTCCGGGCGGCGGCCGGCGCTGGCCGCCGCCGTGCCGCGGCAGGAGAGCCCGTCCGCCCGGCCGGTGTCGGACGCAACCGCCGCGGGTAGCCGGCCGGTGCCGGACGGCGGCGACGCCTGGGAGACCGTCCGGCTGGCCCGGCATCCCGGGCGGCCGACCACCCTGGACTATCTGGACACCACCTTCGACGGCTTCGTGGAACTGCACGGCGACCGGCTCGGCGGGGACTGCCCGGCGGTGGTCGGCGGCCTGGCCCGGCTCGACGGGCGGCACGTGATGGTGGTCGGCCACCAGAAGGGACACACCACCGGTGAACTGGTGACCCGGAACTTCGGCATGGCCAGCCCGGCCGGGCACCGCAAGGCGTTGCGGCTGTTCCGGCTCGCCGCCCGGCTCGGTCTGCCGGTGGTCACCCTGGTCGACACCCCCGGCGCCGACCCCGGCGTCGACGCCGAGATGCAGGGTCAGGCGGCCGCCATCGCGGAGAACATCCTGTGTCTCAGCGTGCTGCCCACCCCCGTCGTCGCGGTGATCACCGGCGAGGGCGGCAGCGGCGGTGCGCTCGCCCTCGCCGTCGCCGACCGGGTGCTGATGCTTCAGCACGCCGTCTACTCGGTGATCAGCCCCGAGGGCTGCGCCGCGATTCTCTGGCCGGACCGTGGTGCCGCCCCGCAGGCGGCCCGCGCGTTGCGGCTGACCGCTCCGGACCTGTGCCGGCTCGGCGTCGCCGACGACCTCGTACCCGAGCCGGCACCGGCCGCCCACCACGACCCGGAAGGGGCCGCCCGGATGCTGCGTGACGCGGTACTGGCCAACCTGCTTCCCCTGCTCGACGTACCCCCGGCGACCCTGGTCCGCCGACGGCGGCAACGCTTCCGGCGCTTCGGCGCCGCCCGTACCGGCCTGCGGGCGGGTGCCCGGTGAGCGCCGGCGTCGTCCCCGCCGACGGCGTGCCCACCGAAACCGGCGGCGTGCCGGTGACGCACGAGGTGGACACCGTCCTGGCCGGACTGCGCCGGCACGCCCGGCAACTCGTCGCCGAGGTCGCCGGCCCGGTCCGGCGGGTGCGGCTGCGCAGCGGGGACACCGTGCTGGAGATCGAGTGGCACGGGATCGCCGCGGCGGTGGAACCGGCCCGTGCCCCGGAGCCGGCCGTGCCGACGCCACGCCCGCAACGCCCGGCCGCCGCCACCGGTCGGGTGGCGGTGCGCTCGCCGATCGTCGGCACGTTCTACCGCGCCCCGGAGCCCGGCGCCGCGCCCTTCGTCCGGGTCGGTGACCTGGTCCGGCCCGGACAGGTGGTCGGGATCGTGGAGGCGATGAAGCTGATGAACGAGGTGACCGCCGAGCGGGCCGGCCGGGTGGTCGAGATCCTCGTCGACGACGGCCGGCCGGTCGAGTACGACCAGCCGCTGGTCGCACTCGACCCGGTCTGAGGTGGTGCCGCCATGTTCTCCACAGTGTTGGTCGCCAACCGGGGCGAGATCGCGGTGCGGGTGCTGCGCGCCTGCCGTGAACTGGGCATCCGGACGGCGGTGGTCCACTCCACGGCAGACACCGACTCGGCGGCCGTGCGTCTCGCCGACCGGGCCGTCCTGATCGGACCAGCGTCGGCTCGGCGCAGCTACCTCAACGCCGCCGCGATCGTCGAGGCGGCGCGGCAGGTCGGCGCGGACGCGGTGCACCCCGGCTACGGTTTCCTCTCCGAGGACGCCGACTTCGCCGAGATCTGCGCCGACAACGGTCTGACCTTCATCGGTCCGCCTCCGCAGGTGATGGCCGCGCTCGCCGACAAGTCCTCGGCGCGGGCGCTGATGAGCCGGGCCGGGCTGCCACTGCCGCGGGGCAGCGTCAGCCCCGTGCCCACCGCGGCCCGGGCCGCCGAGATCGCCGACGAGGTCGGATACCCGGTGATCGTCAAGGCCGCCGCGGGCGGTGGCGGGCGGGGGATGACCGTGGTCGGCTCCCCGGCCGAGTTGTCCCGGGCCTACGCGCGTACCCGGGCCGCCGCGCAGGCCGCCTTCGGTGACGACCGGGTGTACGTGGAGCGGTACCTGACCGACGCCCGGCACGTCGAGGTGCAGGTCCTCTGCGACGCCCACGGCAACGGTGTGCACCTGGGCACCCGGGACTGCTCGGTGCAGCGCCGGCACCAGAAGTTGGTCGAGGAGGCGCCGGCCCCGGCACTGTCCGCCGAGACCCTCGACGCGATCGCGCGTACCGCGTTGCACGGCGCACTGGAGGTGGGCTTCACCGGCGCCGGCACCGTCGAGTTCCTGGTCGACGCCGAGCAGGGATTCCACTTCCTGGAGATCAACTGCCGGATCCAGGTGGAGCACCCGGTCACCGAGATGATCACCGGAATCGACCTGGTACACGAGCAGCTGCACATCGCCGCCGGGAAGCCGCTACGGATCCGCCAGGACGAGGTCCGCCCGCAGGGGGTGGCCGTGGAGTGCCGGGTCAACGTGGAGGACCCGGACCGGGACTTCGCGCCCACCCCGGGCCGGCTGGACCGGTTCGTCCCGCCGGGCGGCCCGTTCACCCGCGTCGACACCCACGGGCACCCCGGTTACCTGGTCGGGCCGTACTACGACTCGCTGCTGGCGAAGGTCGTCGTCTGGGCGCCGGACCGGGAGCTGGCGCTGCGCCGGCTCGACCGGGCCCTGGCGGAGTTCGAGATCGCCGGGCCGGGGGTGCGTACCACCATCCCCTTCGTCCGGCGGGTTCTGGACGACGCCGACTTCCGCGCGGCCCGCCACACCACCGCACTGGTCGACCGGCTCCTCGCCGCCCCGCCACCGCGACGCCGGCCGCCGAGAAGTCCTGACCGCGACCGAGGAGGAACCATGACCGTCACGCACGGCCAGCCGCTCACCGAGCAGATCACCGACATCCTGGTGGCGCACTGCGGGTTGGACGCCGACGCGGCCGCCCGCGCACCCGCCGCCTCACTGGAGGAACTGGGCATGGACTCGCTGGCCCTGTTGGAACTCTCCGCCGTGGTCGCCGACCGTTGGCAGGTGCAGATTCCCGAACAGTCCGGGCAGCTGAGCATCCCCGCCGTGGCCGACCTGGTGGCCCGCCGCACCCGGCCGTGCGGGCACACCGAGAACAGCATCGTCATCGCCGCCCCGCTGCCGCTGGTCTGGGACATCACCAACGACGTGGCCCGGTGGACCGAGCTGTTCACCGAGTACGCCGTGGTGGAGATCCTGCACCGTGAGGGCGACACGGTGCGGTTCCGGCTCACCATGCACCCCGACGAGAACGGCATCGCGTGGAGCTGGGTCAGCGAGCGCACCGCCGACCCGACCACCCGGCAGGTCCGGGCGCGCCGGGTGGAGACCGGGCCGTTCGAGTACATGCGCATCCACTGGCGCTACACCGAGGAACCCGAGGGCACCCGCATGACGTGGGTGCAGGACTTCGCCATGAAACCCACGGCGCCGGTGGACGACGCCGGCATGACCGACCGGATCAACGCCAACAGCCGGATCCAGCTCCAGATCATCAAGGAGAAGATCGAACTGGCGTACGCGGGAGGCACGCGATGACCGAGATCACCAGCGGACTGGTCGCCGCCCGCAACATCACCCCCGACCGGCGTCGCGGCGGCGAGCTGCGGGTGCTGCTCGGGCCGCGTACCGTCGGCAGCACCTCCGGCTTCATGGGGGTCGCGGCGCTGCGCCCGGGGGAACGGATCGCCGAGCACTACCACCCGTACAGCGAGGAGTTCCTGTACGTCGCGCGGGGCGCCATCACCGTCGACCTGGACGACGAACCGGTACCGCTGGCCGCCGGGGAGGCGCTGTTCGTGCCCCGCAACGTGCGGCACCGGCTGCGCAACACCGGCGACGAGCCGGCCGAGGTGGTCTTCCACCTCGGGCCGCTGGCCCCCCGCCCGGAACTCGGCCACGTCGACACCGAACTGGTCGAACAGCGGGGCGCGTCGTGACCGGGCGCCGCACGGTCGTCACCGGCGTCGGGGTGGTCGCGCCGGGCGGCGCCACCCGGGACCGTTTCTGGAAGACCGTCACCGAGGGACGGACGGCGACCCGCCGGATCAGCTTCTTCGACCCGTCGCCGTTCCGCTCCCAGATCGCCGCCGAGTGCGACTTCGACCCCGACGCCGCCGGCATCACCCTGGCCGAGCGGCAGCGCGCCGACCGGTACGTGCAGTTCGCCCTGGCCTGCTCCACCGAGGCCCTCGCCGACAGCGGCCTGGTGCTCACCGACGCCGAACGGGAGGTCACCGGGGTGGTGCTCGGCACCGCCGTCGGCGGCACCATGGCCCTGGAACAGGAGTACGTGCGGGTCAGCGACTCCGGCCGGCGGTGGCTGGTCGACCACACCCTCGGTGGGCCGTACCTCTACCCGGCGCTGGTGCCCAGCAGCCTGGCCGCCGACGTGGCCGTCCGGCACGGCGTGCACGGCCCCGCCCAGGTCGTCTCCACCGGCTGCACCTCCGGCATCGACGCCATCGGCTACGCCCACCAGTTGATCGTCGACGGGGAGGCCGACATCGTGCTGACCGGGGCGTCCGACTCGCCGATCTCCCCGGTCACCGTCGCCTCCTTCGACGCGATCAAGGCGACCAGCCCGGACAACGACGACCCGGCGCACGCCTCGCGTCCGTTCGACGCCGACCGGCACGGTTTCGTTCTCGCCGAGGGCGCCGCGGTGCTGGTGCTGGAGGAGTGGGAACACGCCCGCCGCCGGGGCGCGCACGTCTACTGCGAACTCGCCGGGTACGCCAGCCGGGCCAACGGCTTCCACATGACCGGGCTGCGCCCGGACGGGGTGGAGATGGGCCTGGCCATCGCCGACGCGCTGCGCCAGTCCCGGCTCGCGCCGCAGGACGTCTCGTACATCAGCGCGCACGGCTCCGGCACCCGGCAGAACGACCGGCACGAGACGGCGGCGTTCAAACGGGCACTGGGCGAGACCGCGTACCGGGTGCCGATCAGCTCGATCAAGTCGATGGTCGGGCACTCGCTGGGCGCGATCGGCTCGATCGAGATGGCCGCCTGCGCCCTGGCCATCGAGTACGGGGTGGTGCCGCCCACCGCGAACTGGACCACCCGGGACCCGGAGTGCGACCTGGACTACGTGCCGAATGTGGCCCGGGAGGCCCCGGTGGACGTGGCCCTGTCGGTGGGCAGCGGGTTCGGTGGCTTCCAGTCCGCGATGGTCTTCCGCCGGCTGGCGGTCGGCGGATGAGCATCCGGGCGGTGGTGACCGGGATCGGGGTGGTGGCCCCCAGCGGTGTGGGCGCCGACGCGCACTGGCGTACGGTCGTCGAGGGCACCCGCCGCACCGCTCCGATCACGTTGTTCGACCCGGCGCGATACCCGACCCGGGTGGCCGGGGAGGTGCCCGGATTCGAGGCGGCGGCGTGGGCCGACAACCGGCAGTTGGTGCAGACCGACCGGTGGACCCATCTGGGGTTCGCCGCCACGAGGCTGGCGCTGGCCGACGCCGGGCTGCCCGAGCGGGCCCCCGACCCGTACGGCTGGGCGGTCACCCTGGCCAGTTCGTCCGGGGGCAACCTGTTCGGGCAGCGGGAACTGCAACGGCTCTGGGGTGGCAGCACCCGCACCGTCGGGGCGTACCAGTCGATCGCCTGGTTCTACGCGGCCAGCGTCGGGCAGCTCTCCATCCACCACCAGTTCAAGGGCCCGTGCGGGGTGCTGGTCGCCGAGACCGCCGGCGGGCTGGACAGCCTCGCCCACGCGGTGCGTACCGTGCGCCGGGGCACCCCGGTGGTCATCGCCGGTGCCACCGAGTGCCCGCTGAGCCCGTACGCGCTGGCCTGCCAGCTCCGCTCCGGCCTGCTCAGCGACGATTCCGATCCGGAGGCAGCGTACCGGCCGTTCGACCGGTCGGCGGCCGGATACGTGCCCGCCGAGGGCGGGGCGGTCTTCGTGGTGGAGGAGTTCGGGCACGCCATGGCCCGGGGCGCCCGGATCTACGGCGAGGTGACCGGCTGGGGGGCAACCCACGACGCCGCGCACACCGGCCCGGACGGCGCGGGCGATCCCGGCCGGTACGCCCGGGCGATGCGGCTGGCCCTGGACCGCTCGGGCGTCACCGCCGACGAGGTGGACGTGGTCCTGCCGGACGCCCTCGGGGTGCCCCGGTACGACCGGGCCGAGGCCGAGGCGCTGCGGGTGGTCTTCGGTGACCGGCCGCCGCCGGTGAGCACGCAGAAGCCGTTGACCGGCCGGGCCCATCAGGGGGGCGCGGCGTTGGACGTGGCGACCGCGCTGCTGGCGTTCCATCACGACACGCTGCCCGCCTCGGCCGCTCCGGGGGAGCCGGCGCCGGGATGCGACCTGGACTTCCTGCGTACGCCCCGGCGACCCCGGCACCGGCTCGCGCTGGTCTGCGCCCGGGGCTTCGACGGTTTCAACAGCGCGCTGGTGCTGCGTGGGGCGCCACCGGCGTCGAGGGGAGGGGCGTGATGAGCGGTCGACGGGCCCGGATCGTCTTCCTGGTACGGGTGGCGCAGGAGCGCACCGAGGACTTCCTGCGGGCCTACGAGGCGGTGCGGCATCTGGTCGCCGAGGGGGTGCCGGGGCACCTGGTGGACCAGGTGTGCCGCTCCGTCACCGATCCGGAGCAGTGGCTGATCACCAGCGAGTGGGAGTCGTTGGCGGACTTCGAGGCGTGGGAGCGCAGCCCGGAGCACCGCGAGCAGGTGCGGCCGATGCGCGAGTGTTTCACCGACGCCCGGTCGCTGCGTTTTGTCATCCACGCCCAGACCCCGGAGGTGGCCCGGGTCTGAGGCAGGCCGCACCACCCCACCCCGGTGACCACGCCGAGTGACAGCCAGCCAGGTTGCGGTCAGTGACATCGCGGCGTGGAACTATCCGCGCGGGTCGGTTCACTTTGCTCTGCCGCCATCGGCGCACCACCCTGAAGACCAGTGGGTATCACCGGGAGGGGTGGTGTCCTCGGGTGACGACTACTCACCCAGGGTTACCGGTGCGTGGGTGGCGGCAGAACACAGAAGCCGGGGCGGGGTCGGCGCAGCCGCCAGATCGGCTACACACCGCGACGTTTTACCGTTGCCGCGCCGCCCGTCGGATGCGGCAGGGGGCGCCCGGCGGGAGGATCACCGCATGGCGTACGTCTTCCTGCTGCTCGCGATCTCCGCCGAGGTGCTCGGCACCAGTCTGCTCAAGGCGACCGACGGGTTCACCCGGCTCTGGCCGACCCTCGGCCTGGCGGTGTCCTACCTGTTCGCCTTCGGGATGCTGGCCCTGGCGGTGCGGGACATCCCGGTCGGGGTGGCGTACGCGGTCTGGTCCGGGCTGGGCACTGCGGCGATCGTGGCGATCGGTGCCGCCTTCCTGCACGAGCCGCTGAGCGTGACCAAGGTGGTCGGTGTCGGCCTGGTCATCGCCGGCGTGGTGATCCTCAACCTCGGCGGCACCCACTGAGCACGGCCAGATCTGCCCACCCGTCGTCTCGGACCCGGGCCGGCTGACCCCGAACGCCACCGTCACCTGGACCGCCTGGATCGGCGTGGATCTCGTTGAGGTTGCCCCCGGCGCATACGCGCCCGATCCTGCCTGTCCGATCGAGCGTGGGCAATCCGGCTGCCCGCTCCTTTTGATCTAGCCATTTGCATCTGGCAATGGTGATCCGGGCTGTCGTAGGGTTCCGGCAGCACCCCGAGAGACGCACTTTATGGGCGGATTCCGCCCTGATTGAGGTTGGGCGGTGGGCGATGGTGACCATGGAGCGTCCGACCGGAGAACCTGCGACACACGACCCGGAATGGGTCGACGACATGTTGCTGGGCGGCGGTTCGGCCGATGTTTGTCTCCGTCTGCCGGAGCCGGTCGACCGGGGCACCCTGCGCCGTCTGGTGGCCGAGGCACAGACCCGGCTCGCCGCCGCCGGGCTGCGTCCCGGCGGTGCCGCCGCGCTGCGCCTGCCCCCGTCGCTGGCGTACGTGGTGAACCTGCTGGCCACCTGGCGTAGCGGCGCACAGGCCGTCCTGCTCGACCACCGGCTCACCGACCACGAGGTCGACCGGGCGCTGGCCCGGCTCACCCCACAGGTGGTCGTCGCCCCAAGCCACGTCGCCGGCGGCGCGCTGCGCGTCTTCGTCGACGTGACCGAGACGGTGCACCGGTACGCCGATCGGCCGGCCACCAGCGGGCACGCGGTCATCCAGCTCAGCTCCGGCTCCACCGGTCCGTCCAAGGTGATCGGTCGCACCGCCGACGACCTGGTCGCCGAGGTACGCCGCTACACCCGCATCGACGGGGTGGCGTTGCCCGGCGAGCGGATCGTCCTGCTGCCGTCCATGGTGCACGTGCTCGGCCTGGTCGGTGGGCTGCTCTACGGGCTGCACGCCGGCGTCGAGTTGGTCCCGCCGACCCGTCTCTCCGGCGACGCGATCCTGGCGGCCGTGCGGGCCCAGGACACCCCGGCGACCGTGCTCGGCGTGCCGTTCCACATCGGCCTGCTCGCCTCCACCCGCCCCGACGGTCCGCTGCCGCAGTTCAGGCGGATGACCACCGGCGGGGAGCTGGTGCCGGCCGCGACCGCCCAGGCGTTCGCCGACCGGTTCGGCGTCCCGCTGGGCAACATGTACGGCATGACCGAGGTCGGGGTCATCGGCACCGACCTGCACGGCGAGCACCGTCCCTCGATCATGCCTGCCCCCGGCATCGAGGTGCGCGAGGTTGACGGCGAACTCCAGGTGAGCTGCCCGGCCTCGCCGTACGTCGGGCTCAGCGACCCCACCCGGTGGGCCGACGGCTGGCTGCACACCCGCGACGCCGGCACCGTCGACCCGGCGAGCGGCCTGGTCACCGTCAAGGGGCGCCTCGACTCCCAGGTCTCCGTCGGCGGGATGAAGGTGGACCTCAGCGAGGTCGAGAGCACCCTCACCGGGTTGCCCGGGGTGGCCGCCGCGGTCGTGGTCTACGACGACGGCATCACCGCCTACGTGCAACCCGACGGGCCGCTGACCGAGGAAACGCTGGACGGGCTCCTCGCCGAACGGCTCGCCGGCTACAAGCGTCCCCGCACCCTGCACCTGGTCGACCAGCTGCCCCGGACCACCACCGGCAAGCTGGTCCGCTCCGTCCCCGCGCTTCGGCTGACCGCGCCGTGACGCGCGGCAGCCGGTCCACCGCCGTCAGCTCGCCCACGAGGAGAGGTTGAACCCATGCGCGACGAGGTCCGCACCTTCGTCATCCAGCAACTCGAGGACATGAACTACGACGTCGACGGAATCGACGACGACACCACCCTCGGCCCCGCCGGCGTCGACCTGGAGTCCCTCGCCCTGGCTGACCTGGCCGTCCGGGTCGAGGACCGGTACGGCCTGACGTTCGCCGACGACGAGTCGGAGCGGCTGGCCCTGATGACGGTCGGCGAGTTCACCACCATGATCGCCGAGCGGGTCGCCGGGGCGACCGCCGACAACCGCTGATGTCGGGTCAACCCGACCTGGCGCGAGCCGACCTGCTCGGCATGCTCGCCGACATGACCGCCAAACCCGTCGACCAGGTGTCGCACCGGGTCGGCTCGATGGAACTGGCCTGGCTCGTGCACCTCGTCGAGCAGCGCTACCAGCGGCGGTTGGATCTCACCGACGACCAGCTGGCCGCGATCCGCACCGTCGATGACGCCCTGGCGGTGTTCCGCACCTCGCTGACCAGCGCCACGGATGGATGAGCGGGAACCCGTACCGATCACCGGAACGTACGCCGTCAGCGCCCTGGGCCGGGGCGTCGACGCGCAACTCGACGGGGTGCTCCGCGCCGCCCCGGCGTTCCGGCCGGTACGCCGATTCGACACCACCGTCCGCCGGGTGGGCGTGGCCGCGACCCTGCCCGACGTCGACACCCTCCCCGACGAGCTGACCGAAGCCGTGACGGCCGCCTGCGCGGCGGCCGCACTGACCGCCGCGCACCGGACCGGGTCGGCGTTCTTCCTGGCCACCCACGGTGGCCCCGGTACGCTGCCCGGCCCGTTCCGCGCCGACCGGCCGATAGCTGTCGCACCCGAGGCGGGGCGCGACGAACGAGGGCCGCTGCCGGCGCTCGCCGGGCACCTGGCCCGACGGTGCGGGCTCGGCGGCCCCACCCGCGTCTACACCACCGCCTGCGTTTCGGCCAGCACCGCGGTGGCCGACGCCGCCGCCCTGATCCGCCGAGGTGACCGGGAACGGGTCGTGGTCGCCGCCGGTTACCTGGTCGAGCCGGACCAGTTCGCGCTCTTCGACGCCGGCCGGGCGCTCGCCGACGACGGGGCGGTCCGCCCGTTCAGCGCCGGCCGGCGGGGGCTGCTGCTCGGCGACGGGGTGGCGGCGGTGGTGCTGGAGTCCGCCGGGGCGGCCCGACGTCGGGGCGCGTCACCGGTGGCGGCCCTGCACGGCTGGGGCCGGGCCGGCGACGCGTACCACCCGTGCCAGCCCGACCCGACCGGTCGCGGGCTGGCCCGGGCGGTCGGCGCGGCGCTGCGGCGCGCGGGCCTGGAGCCGGCGGCGGTCGGCTACGTCAACGCCAACGCCACCGGCACCGGGTTCGGTGACGCCGCCGAGGCCGCCGCGCTGCGGCTGGCCCTCGGCGAGCACGCCGGCCGGGTGCCGGTCAGCTCCACCAAGTCGGTGCACGGGCACGCGCTGGAGGCATCCGGTCTGCTCGAACTGGTGGTGACCGTGCAGGCGTTACGGCACGGGACGTTGCCGGTCAACGCCGGTTGGCTCGGACCCGACGAGACCTGCCCGCTGGACGTGGTCACCGACGCCCCACGACCGGCGGTCGGCCGGTACGCGCTGAGCCTCAACGCGGCGTTCGGTGGCGCGAACACCGCCCTGCTGGTGGGCGCGCCGTGACCGGGGCCGCTGACCGGGCGCTCGGGACCGTGCCAGGCGGACCGGGCGGCCCGGGTGGGGTGCGGACGTCGCGGGTGCTGGCCGAGGCGCGCTGGCCGGAGCCCGGCGACGGGTCGCCGCCCCCGTTGCCGGGCTTCGTGCACTCGTCGTTCGCGCCCCTGGTGGCCGCGGTGGCCGGGCGCTGCCTGCGCCGGCGGACCCCACCGGCCGGCAGCCGGTGTGCGGTCGTGTTGGTCAGTGCGGCCGGGGACCGGCCCAGCGCCGACCACGTCCGGGCCACGGTCGCCGCCGGTGGCCGGATCGGACCGCTGTTCTTCTTCCAGTCGGTGCCCAACAGCGTCGCCGGGCACGTCGCGGCGCGCTGGGGCCTGGACGGCCCGGTGGTGTGCCTGAGCCCGACGGGGAACCCGCGGGCCGACGCCGTCGCCGAGGCGGAACTGCTGCTGCACGACGGCGACGCCGACGTGGCGTTGCTGGTCCTTGTCGAACACGCGCCCGACGGCGCCCCCACCGGGGCGGTCGCGGTGCTGCTGGGGGAAGGAACGAGCCCATGAGGACGAGGGGACTGCGCGGAGCACTGGCCGCCGACACCGCGATCGGCGCCGGTAACGTGCTCGCCCGGGTGCTGGCGCACGGGGCCGACCCGGACGGACCGGGGTTGACCTTCGACACCGCGGTCGACGGGTACCCGGCCGGACAGCCGCTGACCCTGGGGCAGCTCGACGAGCGGGTCGCCGCCCGGTCCGCCTGGCTGCACGAGCGCGGGATCGGACCGCGTGATCCGGTGGCGGTGTGGGCGACCAGCGCCGCCGACACGGTGCTCAGCTTCCTGGCACTGGCCCGGCTCGGCGCGATCCCCGCGCTGATGAACGGCAGGCTGCGTCCGGAGATCGCCGCCGAGTACCTGCGTCGACTGCGGGCCGTCGGGGTGCTCGCCGACGCCGAGCACGCCGAGGCGCTCGCCGGTCACGACCCGGGTGCCCTGCTGCTCGGCCAGCCGGCCGAGGCCGGTACGGGTGACCCGACGACCGCCCCGGCCCACTACCGCCACCACGACGAGGACCCGGTCGTCATCACCCACACCTCCGGGACGACCGGCGTGCCGAAAGCCGTGCTGCACTCGCACGCCAGCCTCTTCGCCGCCACCCGGCACCTGCTGGCCATGCCCCAGGCACAGGGCACCCGACGGATCCTCAACGCGCTGCCCGCCCCGCACACCGCCACCGTGCTCATGGTCAACCAGGCGTTGGGCAACCAGGCGGAGATGCTGCTGGTGTCCGAGCAGGGCGGACAGCGGGTGCTCGACGCCATCCAGCGCTGGCGTCCGGACGGCGTGTTCGGCTTCTCCGTCACCTGGGCGGAACTGGCCCGCTTCGACCTGACCGGGTACGACCTCGACTCGGTGCGGTTGTGGTTCAACACCGGTGACGCCACGCACGAGCCGCACGTACGCCGCCTGGTGGCGGTCGGCTCCCGGGACGTGATGACCCGCGACGGGGTGACCCGGGTGCGGGGTTCGGTCTTCATCGACGGCCTCGGCTCCAGCGAGATGGGACACTCGATGTTCCACATCACGCACACCACCGCGACGAGCCGGTACGGCCGCTGTGTGGGCCGCCCGTACCGGTTCACCAGGGTGGCGGTGCTCGACCCCGACGGCACCGAACTGCCACCCGGGCAGGTCGGGTGGCTCGGCATCGACTCGCCGTCGCTGTTTCGCGGCTACTGGAACGACTCGGTCACCACCCACCGGTCCCGGCTGCGCGGCTGGTACCTCACCGGCGACCTGGTGTACGCCGACGACGAGGGCCGCTACTACCACCTGGACCGGGCCGTCGACGCGGTCGACGCGGGAAACGGAAAGCGGTTCTACACGGCCCTGTCGGAGGAGCGGGTCCTCGCCGCCTGCCCCGACGTCACCGACTGCACGGTGGTGATGGTCGCCGACGGCGACGGGGTCGTCACCGACGTGCTGCTGGAACTGGCCGCCGGCGCCGACCCGGACACCGACCGCGCCGAGGCGGTGCGGGTGGCGCTCGGCGACGACGTCGGGGCGACCCTGCGCCGGGTGGTGCCGGTCCGCGCCGACGACATCCCGGTCACCGTCACCGGCAAGGTCCGCAAGGTGGCGCTGCGCGAGCGCTACCTGACCGAGTCGCCGTCATGACCGCCGTCATCACCGGGATGGGGCTGCTCAGCCCCGTCGGCCGGGGCGCGGCGGCCACCTTCGACGCGCTCACCAGCGGCACGTCGGGGCTGACCCGACCGCCCGAGGGACACCCGGCCCGGGAGTCGCTGGAGGTCGCCGGCCTGCTGCCGGAGATCGACCCGCGTACTGTCGCCACCGGACCGGAGACCAGGGTGCTGGACCGGATCGTGGTGCTGGCGCTGCTCGCCGCCGCCGACGCGCTCGCCGACGCCGGGATCGAGGTCGGCCGGGACGTCGACCCGGAGCGCGCCGGTGTGATCGTCGGCGGGGTGGGCGGGTTGTCCACCCTGGAGGCACAGGTGGTGGCGCGGGCCGCCCGGGGCCGCGCCGCGGTCAGCCCGTACCTGCTGACCGGGATCCTGCCGAACATGCCGGCGGCGCGGATTGCCATCACCCACGGCATCCGCGGCTACAGCTCCTCGGTCGGCACCGCCTGCGCCTCGGGGGCGCAGGCGGTCGCCGACGCGGTTCGGCTGATCCGGGCCGGGGAGGCCGACGTGGTGCTCTGCGGGGCCAGCGAGGCGCCGCTGTTCCCCACCTTCGCCGACACCTTCGGCAACGCCCGCGCCCTGGCCCGGGGCTGGGCCGACCCGACCGAGGCGAGCCGGCCGTTCGACCGGCGTCGCAACGGTTTCGTGCTGGCCGAGGGGGCGGCGCTGCTGGTTCTCGAACGGGCCGAGCACGCCGCCGCGCGCGGTGCCACCGGGTACGCCGAGATCGTCGGGTACGGGACGACGACCGACGCGTACCACCCGACCGCCCCCCGGCCCGACGGGGCGGGTGCGGCCGAGTGCATGCGCCGGGCGCTGGCCACCGGGAACGTGACGTCGGGCGACGTCGGCTACGTCAACGCCCACGGCACCGGCACCCGACTTGGTGACGTCGCGGAGACGACTGCGCTGGCCCGGGTCTTCGGCGACGGTGGGGTGCCGGTCAGCTCCACCAAGGCGCTCACCGGGCACCTGCTCGGCGCGTCCGGGGTGGTGGAGGCGGCGGCCTGCGCGCTGGCGCTGGGCGCCGGGCTGCTACCGCCCACGTACCACCTCGACGACCCGGATCCGGCCTGCCCGGCCGATCACGTCCGGGGACGGGCGCGGGCCACCGGAACCGACTTCGCACTGACCAACTCATTCGGCTTCGGCGGTCAGAACGTCAGCCTGCTGCTGCGGCGGACCACCGGGGGAAAGGGACGGGACAGATGGACATCCGGGGAATAGATCACATCGAACTGCACGTGGGCGACCTTCAGCCGGCCGCCCGCCTCATGGAGCGCGGTTTCGGCTTCCGGTCGCGGGGACACGGGGGACCGGAGACGGGGCTCGCCGGGCAGCGGTGCCGGCTGCTGACCCAGGGCGACATCCGGCTGCTGCTTAGCACCGGGCTGACGGCGGAGCATCCCGCCACCGGGTACGTCCGTCGGCACGGCGACGGTGTCGCGGTCCTCGCGCTGGAGGTGGCCGACGCCGCCGGGGCGTACGCGGAACTGGTGGCCCGCGGCGCGACGCCGGTGACCCCGCCGCGCACCTTCACCGGCACGGACGCCGAGGTGGTGACCGCCGAGGTCGGTGGCGTGGGCGACGTGCGGCACCGCCTCGTCGAGCGACGCGGCGACCGGGCCGACTTCCTGCCCGGCGTCGTCGAACCGGTCCCGGCCGCCGCCGACGGGCAGCTGCTCGCCGAGGTGGACCACCTGGCGGTGTGCCTGCCACCCGGCGCGCTCGACGCCACCGTCGCCCGCTACGAGCACGTCTTCGGGTTCCGGCCGGTCTTCGCCGAGCGCGTCGAGGTCGCCGGCCAGGCGATGAACTCCACCGTGGTGCGGGACGCCAGCGCCCGGGTCACCCTGGTGCTGCTGGAACCGGACACCGGCGCGCGGCCCGGCCAGCTCGACGCGTTCCTCGCCGCGCACCACGGGGCCGGGGTGCAGCACCTCGCGCTGCGCACCGACGACATCGTCGCCGCCGTCGGCGCGCTGACCGCTCGCGGGGTCCGCTTCGCCGGCACCCCGGCCGCCTACTACGACGACCTGCCGCGGCGGGTCGGCGCGTTCGACGCACCGCTGGACCGGCTGCGTGAGCTCGGCATCCTGGTCGACCGGGACCACGGCGGCCACCTGCTGCAGATCTTCACCGAGTCCACGCACCCGCGCCGGACCCTGTTCTGGGAGGTCATCGAGCGACGCGGGGCGCGCACCTTCGGCAGCGGAAACATCCAGGCCCTGTACGAGGCCAAGGAACGGGAGCTGGCCACGGCGGGGGAGGACCCCGTCGTCGTGGCCGGCCGGGCAGGAGGGATGCCGGTATGACCACCACCGAGTTCCAGCCGACGCTCACCGCCGAGGAGGAGGCGCTGCTGCCCACCGAGGCCGACGTGCGCCACTACGCCGAACACGGCTGGTACCTGTCGAAGAAGCTGCTCACCGACGCCGAGGTGGACGCGCTGGCCGCCGCGACCGACCGGTACTACGCCGGCGAGCGGGACCGCACCCTGCCGGTGCGCCCGCCCAAGCTCGCCTACTGGGAGCCGTCCAGGGGCCCCGTGCAGCGGCACAACGACTACGTCCACCACGAGCACGACGGCATCGCCGCGATCCTGCGTAAACCCCTGATCGGGGCGGTCGCCGCGCGGCTGGCCGCCACCGACGAGATCCGGGTCTTCCAGTCCACGCTGATCTACAAGCCGCCGATCTCCGGTGAGCCGTCCAACATCGTGCCGTGGCACTTCGACAAGCACTACTGGGCGTCCTCGTCGTCGGAGAACATGCTCACCGCGTTCATCCCCTTCCACGACTGCGGCGAGGAGATGGGCACCATCACCATGGTGGACGGCTCGCACCGCTGGTCCGAGATCGGCGCGGACGACACCGTGGTGCGGCACTTCGCCGAGCGGGACCGCGACCAGTTGGAGGAGATGCTGGCCCGCAACGCGGCCCACAACGGCGCGACGATCCGCAAGATTCCGATGGTGATCCCGAAGGGACACATGAGTTTCCACCACTGCCGCACCTATCACGGCAGTGGCCCCAACGTCAGTGGCCGTCCCCGCCGGGCCGTCTCCCTGCACCTGCAGGACGGCTCGAACGCCTGGCGTGAGTTCCCACTGTCGGACGGCACCCTCGCCGCGTACAACCACGACGTGCTGGTCCGCCGCACCGCCGACGGGCGGCCGGACTACGCCGACCCCGACTACTGCCCGGTCATCTGGCGCGGCCGGGTCGGGCCGGACGCCCCCGCCGCCGTACCGGAGGGCCGCGACCGGTGACCGGCGCCGACCCGGTCGGGCTGTACCGCACGGTACGGCTCATCCGCCGCTTCGAGCAGCGGGCCATCGACCTGGTCCGGGCCGGGCAGATCGTCGGCGGCATCCACCCGTACCTCGGTCAGGAGGGGATCGCCGCCGGAGTGTGCGCCGCGCTGCGCCCGACGGACCTGGTCACCGGCACCCACCGCGGGCACGGCCACGTGCTGGCCAAGGGCGCCGACCCGGCCCGGACGATGGCCGAGCTGTGCGGCCGGGAGACCGGGCTGAACCGGGGCCGGGGCGGGTCGATGCACGCCGCGGACCTCTCCGTCGGCGTGCTCGGCGCCAACGCGATCGTCGGCGCGGCCGGTGCGATCCTCACCGGGGCGGTGTGGGCGCACCGGCGGCGCGGCGACGACGTGGTGGGGGCGACGTTCTTCGGCGACGGGGCGGTCAACGAGGGGATGCTGCTGGAGGCGTTCAACCTGGCCGCGCTCTGGCGGGTGCCGGTGCTGTTCGTCTGCGAGAACAACGGCTACGCCACCACCATGCCGGTGGCCGGCGCGGTGGCCGGCACCATCACCGGCCGCGCGGCGGCGTTCGACATGCCGGCGACCGTCGTCGACGGGCAGGACCCGGAGGCGGTACACGCGGTCGCCGCCGCCGCCGTGGCCCGGATACGCGCCGGTGGCGGGCCGGAGCTGGTCGAGGCGCAGACCTACCGGTTCGACGCGCACCACACCTTCGAACACGTGGTACGCCTCGACTACCGCCCGCCGGAGGAGGTGGCCGCCGGCCGGGCACGGGATCCGGTGGACATTCAGGGCGACCGGCTCGCCCCGCACCGGCGGGCGCAGGTCGACGCGGAGGTGGAGGCCACCGTGGACGCGGCCGTCGCGTTCGCCCTGGCCGGCCCCGAACCCGACCCGGCCGGGGCGTTGGACCACCTGTACGCCAGCGGGCTGACCGCCCGGGCCGGAGGGGGGCAGGGATGAGGCTGTCGTACCGGCGGGCGCTGACCCGGGCGCTCGCCGACGAACTGGCCCGCGACGAGTCGGTGTTCCTGCTCGGCGAGGACGTCCGGGTGGGCGCTTCCATGATCACTTCTGGTCTGTGCCGGCGGTTCGGGCCGGAGCGGGTACGCGACACCCCGCTGTCGGAGCAGGCGTTCACCAGCTTCGCCACCGGGGCGGCGCTGGCCGGGATGCGGCCGGTGGTGGAGTTCCAGATCCCGTCGCTGCTCTTCCTGGTCTTCGAGCAGATCGTCAACCACGCGCACAAGTTCCCGTTGATGACCGGTGGCCAGTGCGCGGTCCCGGTCACCTACCTGGTGCCCGGCTCCGGTTCCCGTACCGGCTGGGCGGGCCAGCACTCCGACCACCCGTATCCGCTCTTCGCCCACGTCGGCATCGTCACCGCCGTGCCGGCCACCCCGGCCGACGCGTACGGGCTGCTGGTGTCGGCGATCCGCCACGACGACCCGGTGGTGGTCTTCGCGCCGGCCGGCGCGCTCGACGTCCGGGAGGACGTCGAGCGCCTCGCCCCGGTGCCGTTCGGCCGGGGGGTGGTACGGCGGGCCGGCGACGACGTCACCGTGGTCGCCGTCGGCCATCTGGTGCACGACGCGCTCGCCGTCGCCGACGAACTCGCCGGCCAGGTGTCGGTCGAGGTCTTCGACCCGCGCACCGTCTACCCGTTCGACCTGGACGGGCTGCTCGCCTCGGTGACCCGCACCGGCCGGCTCGTGGTGTGCGACGACGCGAACCGGTCCTGCGGGATCGCCGCCGAGATCATCACCAGCGTGGTGGAGCGGGTGCGGCTGGCCGTACCGCCACGCCGGGTCACCCGCCCCGACGGGGCGGTACTGCCCTTCGCCCCCGGACTGGACCGGGCCGTGCAGCCCGGCCGGGAGGCGCTCACCGCCGCCATCCACCACGTAGCGAAGGACCCGACATGATCGACGTGAACTATCGGTGGCCGGAAGCCGGCCAGGCGTGGCGTGACCTGCCGGAGCCCACCCGGCGGCAGATGGTCGCCGCCGGCGCGCAGGAGTGGGAGCGGATCTTCCACGGCCGGGCGACCTACAACAAGCAGTGGCGGCTGGCCCGGCCTCCGGTGCTGACCGCCGACGGGTTCCGTGAGCTGAACGAGGTCTGCGACCGGATCGCCCAGCTCATCCTGGACGCCTGCCGGCGGCGGGCGCGTACCGCGGGGCAGTTGCGCGAGCTGCTCGGCGTGCCGCGGGGGGAGACCCAGCTGCTCGACGAGGACGAGCCGCTGTCCGAGGCGCTGCTGGCCGCGTACCGGCCGGACGTGCTGATCTCCGGCGGGCAGCCGCGGATCGTCGAGTACAACATCGACAGCAGCCTCGGCGGCGGGTTCGACACGGACACCGTCATCCAGCGCTACGGCGCGCTGTACGCCGAACGGGGTCTGCTCGACGGGGTGCCGGCCCGGCCCGCCCCGTCCCTGCTTGATCAACGATTCGTGGCGATCCGCGACGAGTTGGGCCTGGCCGACGGGGCCCGGGTGGCGCTGCTGATGGACTTCGACGGCGACTACCCGGGCCTGGACGACCCGGAGACGTTCATCCGGATCCTGTCGCCCCTGGCCGACCAGGCCCGGCGCTTCGGCATCGATCTGGTGATCGCCCCGGTCGCGACGGCCACCCTGGACGCCGGGCGGCGACTGGTGGTGGACGGTGCCCCGGTGGACGCCCTGTTCCGCCTCTTCGTGCCGAACCGGGTCACCCCGAGTGCCGGGCTGGACGCGGTGGCCGGGGCGCTCGCCGCCGGCACCCTGCCGATGTTCGTCAGCGCCGCCGCGTGGTTGCTCGGCAACAAGCACAACTTTGCCTGGTTGTACGAGGACCTCGACCGGCTCCCCGCCGACGACCAGGCCCTGGTCCGCCGGTACGTGCCGCACACCGTGGCGCTCACCGCGGCGGAACTGGACCGGGCGCTGGCCGACCAGGCGGACCTGGTCACCAAGCCGGCCAACGGCTCCGCCGGGCACGGGGTGCTGATCGGCCGGGAGGTGAGCGCCCAGGCCTGGGCCGAGGGGGTGCGCGCCGCGATCGCGCGGGGCGGCAACATCCTGCAGGAGTACATGCCGGCCGACCGGGTGGCGATGGACTTCGTGCAGATCGAGACCGGTGAGGTGGTCACCGCCGACGTGCCGTACAGCATCGCCCCGTACCTGTTCGGCCGGACCGGGTCCGGCGGCCTGGCCCGGGTCGGCTACCCCGGCTGCGACGAGGTGCTCAACCTGGCCCACGGCGTCCTCCTCTCCGGCCTCCTGCTCACCGACTGACCAGGCGTAATCGGGGGGACTCGGCCGGGTGGCCTGTCTGTCGGTGGTTCGCCCGCTAGCGGGCGGCCAGGTGGGCGCCGAGGCGGCGGACCGTCTCCGCCGCCGCGATGGCGTCGCTGCGCGCGCTGCCGTGCCGGCCGTCGCTGCTGTAGAGCGACGGGTCGGCGACGGCCGGGTGGTCGGTCAGGTGCACGTGCAGCGCGCCCAGCCGCCCGGCGAGCCGGCCGGTGCGGGCCGACAGCAGGCGCATCCGCTCACCCAGCCCGGCCCGCAGCGCCGCCGGCACGGCCGGACTGTGCGACACGTCGAACATGCCGACGGTGATCACGTCGGCTCCGGCATCACGCAACGCGCCGACCATCGCGGTCATCTCGGCGTCGACGGCGTCCGGGTCGTACGACGCGCGGAACGCGTCGTTGCCGCCGCACACCACCAGGGCCAGATCGGGGGCGAAGGCGAGCGCCGTCTCCAGTTGCGCCGCGCGGACCTCGTGCGCCCGCAACCCGCGCCGGCCCAGGTTCAGGTACGCCAGCCCGGGCGCCGCCACGCGCAGCTCGGTGGCGATCCGGTCGGCCCACTGCACCTCGGGGTACCCGGCGACCGGCTCGCACAACCCCTCCGCGACGCTGTCGCCCAGCACCACGAACCGGCGCCACGGATGCCCCCGCAACAGCGTGGCGCTCTCCCCGGGACGAAGGCAGAACGGATCCGTCGCTTCGGTCAGCGTCGATGGCATGCCGGCACGGTAGCGAACCGGTGGCGACCTCGGCCAGCCGCCGACCGGTCAGGCCGGGTCCAGCTCCACCTCGGCCAGGTAGACGCAGGCGCGGCCCTCGTGGGAGGAGTAGTAGCTGACCCACAGGAGCCCGCCGTGCCAGACCAGGCCGGGGTAGCTGGTGTCCCCGCCGGAGGGCAGCGCCACCAGTTCGGACAGCTCGCCCCGTTCCGGGTCGAGCAGGCAGATCGCGGTGCGGACCGGGCCGTCGTGCCGGCGCACCCCGGCGATCAGCCGGCCGTCCGGCAGCCGGCGCAGCGCCGGCCCACCCACCCGGACGCCCAGGTCGGTCCACTCCCAGTGCCGGTACGGCGGGTGGGCGAGCCCCAGTTGGGCGGTGGCGCTGTCCCGGTCGCGCCGCAGCAGGCAGTACGCGGTGCCGTCCGGCGCGAAGGCGAGACCCGACTCGTTGGGGTATCCGTCGGCGAACAGCGTCGGCACCCAGGGCTGCAGGTCCAGTCCGTCCCCGCTGCGGTAGAGCCGGACGAAGCGCGGCTCCCGGGTGGCGTACCCGACGCCGTACATGGCGTCCCGGTGCCAGACCGCCTGCCACACCCAGACGTCCTGCTCGCCGAGGAGGCTGGAATCGCTCCACCGTTGCCCGTCGTCGGAGAGCCAGCTCACCGTCCGGAACGTCTGTGCCGCCTTCGGTGGCGGGCCGGACGCCACGGCGGCGAGCAGTTGCAGCCGGCCGTCCGGGCGGACGACGAAACGCGGGTCACGCAGGTCGCCCGACGGCCGGGCCAGCACGGCCGCCGGCCGCCACGTCCGGGCGTCGGGCGAGGTCAGCACCCGGATCACCCCGTCGTCGGAGACGTGACCGTCGCCCTCGCGAAAGGCGCACCACCAGCTGTCGCGGTGACGGACCAGATCGGTGAAGGCACTGTGCGGCGCGGCGTCGGCGATCCGCCGGACCGCCCGCACCCGGGCCGTCGTACCGCTCGTCGACGTCGCGGTCATCACGCCACCTCCCGGTTGGTCGACCGACCACGGTAGGCGCCGCACCCGGGCTGCGGCACCACCGGCAGGCGTACGGTCGGCGAACTTCCGGTGGGCGGCAGCCGAACCGGGCCGGATGCCGCCCGGGTCGGGACGGCGATAGCCTCGGCGGCGGAGGTGAGGTCCGGGTGGTCCAGGTGGCGGTCTGCGGCCCAGCGTCCGCGTCGCCGACGCAGGTGGCCCAGGCCCGCCGGGTGGGCGAACTGCTGGCGACGCGGGGTGCGACGGTGCTCTGCGGAGGCGGCGGCGGGGTGATGGCCGCGGTCGCCGCCGGGGTCCGTGCGCACGGCGGCCTGGTGATCGCGGTACGCCCCGACGACGGCACCGGGGCCGGCCCGTACGCGCAGGCGTCGGCGACGCTGCTGACGAACCTGGGGCAGGCCCGCAACGCGGTGCTGGTGTGCAGCGCCGACGCGGTGATCGCGGTCGGCGGCTCGTGGGGCACGCTCAGCGAGGTGGCGTTGGCGATGCGCCGTGGCGACGTGCCGGTGGTGGTGCTCGGCGGCTGGCGGGTGGTGGACGACTCCGGTGTTCCGGTCGCCGGGCCGTGTCACGTGGACACCCCCGAGGAGGCGGTACGCCTCGCACTGACAACCGACGGTGGCTCCTGATCGGCCAAGGCCGGCCCGGACGCGGTGGTGACCGGTGGGGCGGTGCGGCGGCACCCGGTGCTGCGGGGGAGACTGGACCGGTGAGCGAGCGGACCGGCCTGACGCACGTGGCGTCCTTTGTGCTGCGCGAGTCGGGAAGCGACGCGCCGTTGCCGGAGATCGCCGCTGCCTGGCTGGCCGACGCGGTGCCGCCACCGGCCGTCGAGGAGGCGGTGCCGGCGCTCGCCGAGGCGCTCACCGCCCTCGCCGCCGACGGACTGCTGACGGTGCGCCGGTTCCGGACCTGGCCGGCGGCCTGGGTAGACGGCGCGAGCGTGGCCGGTGAGCGGCTGACCGTCGAGACGCGGGTCGCCGGCACCTGGCTGCCCGGGCCGGCCCGCGACGGCCTGCTGGTCGCCCGGGTCACCGAGGCGGGCAGGGCGTATCTGGGGCGGGCCTAGTCGCTGACCCACGCTTCGCGATTGCCGTGGCAGGATTGCCCGGTGCGCTCACAGCCGAGGTAGTCGGGCGGCAGATCTTCAGCCCGATGGAGGGTGCACGTGCGTCGTAGCACACGAGAAGGTTCAAGCTGCCTGGGTGGTGGCCGTCGTCGCCGGAGAGTTCGTCGGCCTGTCGTCGGGATGGGTCATCACGGTAACCGTGGCCGTGGTGTTGGCGCTGTTCTGGCCGGTGAACACGCTGAACAATGCGTTGGCGGCCAAGGTCAGCCGGCGGCGTACGACGTGGCCCTCATCTCTGTCGGGGAGCGTGACGCCAGCAGATCTCGATCAAACCGCCGAGATCATCATGATGCTGGGGGTGGTGCGGGACAGGTTGGCGGTCGTGATGAAAGGGTGGTCTGCCGCGCATCGGTTTGGCCACGTGGCGCGCACCGCCGCCGGCTTCGACTGGCTGCGCCGGCGGATCGGCACCGGACCTGAGGATCGTCCGGACGACATCTTGAACTCGGCACAACGAGCGCAGAGCGAACCGCGCGTCCGTCGCACGTGGTGACGCCCGGATCGCGGCAGAAGCGAACGTTTGCTGTGCTGGCGGCTGGGTGACTCTGGATGCCGATAGCCTGCGGCCGTGATGCGTGGAGCGGTGTTCCTCGACGTTGACGGGACACTGGTTCCCACACACCAGCAGTTCACAGCACCTGGTGGAGTTGTTGGGCCATGCCGAGGTCGGCAGGCGGAGGCCGGCTACGCCGCCGGCGTCCTGAGCAACGAGCAGGTCTGCGTGCTCGACGCCCGCGGTTGGGGCGTCGCGAAGTCCTGCGGAGGTGCGTAAGTTTCTTGAAGACGCTACCGCTGGTAGAGGGCATCGCCGAGACCGTCGACTGGTGCCGATCCTGGCCACGCTGGCGTGGGACGTCGTGGGCGAGTATTTGTGTGACTGCTTCGGGTTCGAGCGTTCCTGCGGCCCGCGCCTGGAGGTGGTCCGTGGCCGATACAGCGGTGATGTCGCGGCGTATTTCGACGAGGTGGACAAGCGCGACCTCGCGGTGAGCGTGGTCACCGAGCTGGGTGTGCAGCTGAGGCGAGAGCATGCCATAGTCAACGCCCGCCACCGGACGCCCGCTCATCGACGGAAGCGGACATGCCGTGGTCGGCCTGGCCGTAGGCCCTCCACGATCGATCCCGCCTGCCGGCGTCTTGGTGTCTATTCTCGAGCGCTGGTGTGACGCGACCTGGATGGGCGGGTCATCTCGCGGGCGGCCTTCCGCGGGAGCCACGCTTCGAAATGTTTCGGTACCTGTGGCGTCGGCGACGGGCGCGCCCTCTTGTCCAAGTCTGATGGTCTGGCCGTACCCGTCTGCGACCTGCACAAACATGCTTCCGTCAGCCCCTCAACCTCTTGGGGGTTTCCGGAGCATTTCCGGAAGTTGTTGACAGTGTGGCCAGCTGGTATCGATACTCTCCTTTTGAAAGCCATACATGATCATCGATCGTCGGCGTCGTGTGTCAAGGAGGGCCCGTGAACAGCAGCCTGAGACAGCGTAAGAAAGTTGCTGGAGTAGCTTTGCCGACGGCGGTGTTGTTGCTGGTAGCCGGCGCTGTGACGGTCCAGTCCACCGGCCCGGCCGCCGCAGCCGAGACCACGCTGCGGGCCGCGGCCGCCAAGGCCGGGCTGTTCTTCGGCGTCGCCGCCTCACCCAACCGGCTTCACCCGATCGTCGGTCAGGAATTCAACCAACTGACTCCCGAGAACGACATGAAGCCGGACAGGATCGCCACGTCGAGCGGTGGGCTGCAGAACACCGGCGGCGCGGACACCCTGGTCAACCACGCCCGGAGCAACAACATGCTGGTCCGGGGTCACACGTTGGTGTGGCACTCGCAGGCCGGCGCGCTGCAGGGTGCCAGCCAGGCGACGCTGAACACCTTCATCGGCAACGCCATCAACCGCTGGGGCAGCAGGATCGCGTACTGGGACGTCGTCAACGAGGCGCTGGAGGACAACAACACCGGCCGGCGCCGGAACCAGTGGCCGCACAGCATGAACCGGGACGCGAACGGCGACGGTGACTTCTTCGACGCCGGCGACACCGACGTCATCCGGGACTCGTTCATCCGGGCCAAGCAGGTCGTGCAGGCCGGCGGGCTGACCACCAAGCTCTGCATCAACGACTACGACGTCGAGGGCCTGACGGTCCGGGGCGGTACCCCGAACCGCAAGGCCAATGCGCTGTACGACATCGTGCGCACCTACCGGCAGTACATCGACTGCGTCGGGTTCCAGGCGCACTTCAACGACAACCCGAACAGCATCATCACCAACGACCTGCAGGCCAACATCCAGCGCTTCGCCGACCTCGGCGTCGAGGTGCACCTCTCCGAGTTGGACATCGACGACGACCTGAGCAACAACGACATCGGCGCGGGCCAGGCGGAGAACTACCGCAAGGTCGTCCGGGCCTGCTTGAACGTCGCGAAGTGCACCGGCATCACGGTCTGGGGCATTTCCGACAGCGAGTCGTGGCGCTCCTCGGAGCGGGGTCTGCTGTTCAGCGGCGGCAACGGGAACTACCAGAAGAAGGCCGCCTACCATGCGGTCCTCGATGAGCTGAACAAGGGCCGTAGCGCGACCCCGCCGACGACCCCGCCGGTGACGTCCGACCCGCCGACGACGCCGCCGACTGCTGGCTGCTCGGCCACGGTCTCGTTGAACTCGTGGACCGGTGGCTTCGTCGCCACCGTGCGGGTCACCGCCGGCACCTCGCCGATCAACGGGTGGAACGTCCAGCTCACCCTGCCGTCCGGGACCACGGTGACCAACGCCTGGAGCGCCAACCGTACCGGCACCACTGGCACGGTGCAGTTCAGCAACGTCAGCTACAACGGCTCGCTGAACGCCGGCCAGTACACCGAGTTCGGCTTCCAGGGCACCGGGGCCGCCACCGGCCTGACCCCGGTGTGCACCGCCTCCTGAGCACCACCTGTCCTGGACGGGCGGCTTACGCCCGTCCAGGACAGGGCGAGACGGTGATGACGATACTCAGTAGCAAAATCTGAGCTTCCCCTGGAACGTGGAGTGCGACGCTTTGTGATCCGTCCCAGTCCGCCCAGGGGAACCGAATGCACAGTCTGGTGCGATCTCGACGTGCCGAAGTGACGGCCCCCCAGCCGTTCTGCAGCCGCACGTCACCCAGTTTGCGTCGCTAGTGCGTTGTCCATATACGTTCACCGGGCTGTGACACGCCGGGCAGCGTGCCTCCGGCGCTCCCGGGATAACGGGGCTCTCGTCAGCAGGCGACCTCTGGCGAGTGCGGTTGGCCGAGCCGGTACGGCACCGCCCGGCTCAGGATGCTGGCACGGTTGCGGGTTCTTCGCCTGGGGTGGCCGGCGGTTCTGCAATGCCGACGAAGTTCCCGCCCATGGGCCGGATGCGGACCGACCACCCCAGCGCTGTGAGGTCGTCCGTGAGGGTCTGGGCATCGTGGAATACCTTCACGATGCGGTACTGGCTGCCGTCATCGAGCCGGCGCAGCACCGCTGGGGTCGGCTGGTTCGCGAGGACTTCTTCGCTGCCGGCTACGGCGGGGCCGTCGTCGATGAAGACTGCTTTGCCGCCCGGCTTGAGCGCGGTGGCGACGGTGTTCCAGAAGTCGGGCAAGCGCGTCGGCGGGACATGGGAGAGCCAGAAGGCGAAGAACACGGTGTCGTAGCGTCGTGGCGGCTGCCACTCGAACAGGTCGGCCTCAATGAACTGCACGGTAGGGGATGCGGTGCGCGCCCGAGCCAGGGCTAGCACTTCGGATGCCGCGTCGACAGCTGTCACCGAATGCGCCCGCGCGGCGAGCAGAGAGGTCCACTGGCCCGTTCCGCAGGCCAGCTCGAGCACATCCCCGACGATCGGAAGGCCATCGACGACAGCCAGCAACCTCTGCAGGTCTTCGTGCTCTGCATAGGGCCGGTCGTATTCGGCCGCGCCGACCCGGTAGTAGGCCATCTGTTCTGCCAGGAGAACGTCGTCATCCATGCAGGTCCCTCTCATCGATGTTCGGTCAGCGACAAGCGCTCAGCTCGCCAGCTCGGTCGCCACAGACAGTGTCGGCCTTCACCTTTGGGCAAGGTCAAGAGTCATGAGCACCCGGGCCGTCCTCGTCGACTGATCCCGCACCGGCTGTTGCCAGCCGGCGCAAGCTACGGGCAACCGTTCGTGGACAGCCCGCCAGGCGAGGCGCGATGGTGGTGCTCGCGATGCTCGGCCCTGACATCGCCGATGATGACGCCAGCATTGGCGATGCCACTGTGGTCGGCTGACGCGCTACCGGAATGGACGACGATCGCCTTCCCCGAGCCACCGACCCGGTTTGAATCAGGCATCGACGCACCTCCTGGCCGGACGGGGGCAGCAGATACGGCGCACCTAGAGCGAGCAACGCGCCCGCAACGCCGGCAAGACCCCTGGACCAGCTGTCGGATGAGCGCGGCCACCGCCGTACGGGAGGCGGCGGACGACGGCGGCGCGCGGAGAATCCAGCGCCACGTACGCACGGGGAGGTCGACATGGGTGACCGGGAGAAGCTGCACGACCTTCGTCAGCAGGCCCACGACGCGGGTATCGAGGGCAACTCCAAGATGACCGAGGAGCAGCCGCGTGAGGCGCTGCGCAAGGTCGGCAAGGGCGAGCGACCCCAGATGGCCAAGCACGAGGCCAAGCGGTGACTGAGCGGGCGGTGCCGGCACCTATCGGGGTGTCGGCACCGCCCGCTTCCCAGCTGATCGTGGCCAGCAGGCGCGGCAGCCCGCTCGCGAGCGGGTCAGGCGTCGGCGCAGATCCGCAGTGCTCCTGCTCGCCGTTCACCAACGTGCAGCGCTGCTGTTCCTCCTCGTTGCGCTCGGTGTGCTCGGCCACCGCGCGCTGGATGGCATCGTATCCGCCGTTGCCGGTCTGAAAACCGTCGGTGGCTCGGGTGCCGCAGCCGCCAGGGTTGGCCCCTCGGGGGTAACGGGCAGATCGCTGGGACTCGGCGCGCGGCACCCCGGCCGATCGGGCGACTCAGTTCCGTAGGCTCCATCTCTGGTTGCCCTGTCCGTTGCAGGACCAGAGGATGATCCTCGTGCCGTTGGCGGTGCCCGCACCGTTCGCGTCCAGGCACAGCCTCGACTGCACTCCGCTGATACTGCCGTCGGCGTTGACGTTCCACTGCTGGTTCGTACCGCCGTGACAATCCCAGATGATCACCGCCGTGCCGTTGCTGGTGCCGGCGCCGTTGGCGTCCAGGCACTTGTTGCCGTAGACGGTCAACTGCCTACCGGTGGTGTACGTCCAGCGCTGCTGGACACCGGCGCCGCAGTCGAACAGCTGGATCTGGGTGCCGTTGGTGGTGCTGGCGTTGGGCACTTCCAGGCAGCGGCCGGACTGTGCGCCGACGATCTGCTGGCCTTCGCCCGGCGGAGCTGTCGGTGTGGGAGTGGGAGTCGGCGAAGGACCGCCCGAGGGAGGCGAGATGGTGATGGTGAACGTCTCATCCACGTTGCGGTGCGGCAGGTTCACGGTCACGGCGTTGTTGGACAGCGTCATCACCGAGTCCTGCACGGTGACCGGTCCCGGTACCGCGCCGCCAGCGTCGTACGGTATCCGGCTGACCAGCACCCGCACCTGGTTGTTGGCGACGATCCCGTCTGTCGCGTCCAGCCGTTGCAGGTTCACCGAGATGTTTCCCGTCGTTCTGCCACCACCGATGAGGACCTTCGCGACGCCGGTGTCCTTGGTGGCGAACGCGTCGTAGTTCGAACTGGGGGTCACCGACACGATCTGCCCGGTCTGCGACGCGTAGAAGTTGTAGACCCACCATTCACCCTTCGGCTGGTACTGGCCGGAGACGCGGGTCAGCAGGTTGGCCATGTCGTTGTGCAGGTTTCCCCCGCCGGCCCAGTTGGCCCGCAAGCCGTCCGCGCCGGCGCGTTCCAGGCGGGCGATGTACCAGGCGCCGTCACCCGGGTTCTGCTCGTTGGACGCGCCGTACTCGTTGATCTGGTAAGGGCGCGGATGCGCGATGCCCCGCGAGTTGAGTGTGTTGTTCGCGGTCGCCACGTTCGACACCGGGTCGCCGGGCAGGGAGTGCCAGCTGACGATGTCCGGTACCACGTTGTTGGCCTTGACATAGTCCAGGTACTGCGTCCACCAGCCGGAGTTCGAGGGGACGCAGGCGCAGCTCGGTCCGACGATCAGGTGGTCGGGGAAGGCCGACCGGATGCGCTGGTAAGCACGTCGCCACATTTCGAAGTACTGCGCCTGTGGACGGTTCCAGAACAGGGTGATGTTTGGTTCGTTCCAGAGGTCCCACTGCACCGGCGCGCCGGTGGCCCGTACGTCGTTGATGAGCCGGGTCAGGAACGCGTCGTAGTCGCTCCAGTTGCCGTTGTCGCCCGGGAATCGGGAGATGGGGTATCCGTCGGCGCCCCACAGGTCGTGCACGAGCAGCACGAACTCACCGTCCAGCGACCGGGTGCGCAGCAACTGGGCCCGGGTGGAGTTCCACCGCCGGTCGTAGCGGCCGGACACCCAGCCTCCCGGGCTGTCCAGTTGTGCGCCGCCGGCCCGCATGTACCGGAACTTCACGTCCCGGTAGAAGTTGTCCGGCGGGCCGGAGGCGTTCTCGGTCATGCCATAGATCCAGCCAGAGGCCCGGTAGGTCGGAGCACCGGACGACGCCGAGAAGTTGACGGCGAGGGACTCGTCCGCCGCCTGCGCGGCCGACGAGAGGGCAATGGTGGCGGCGGTGAGCGAGGCGGCGACGAGCGCCATGGCTGTGAGGTGGACGGTGAGACGTCGACCGCGTCCGCCGGGATTGGGCTTCATTGGCGACTCCTAGGACTCGGGGGATGGGCGGAGGTGTGACGAATGGACCTGGTCCGCACACTCGTTTCGGGAACCCGAACACGCCGACCTGCCGGCTCGGGGGCCGGTGCTTGCGCGCAGTGAGACCGGTGCGGGCAACCGGGACCGCTGGTCGCCGCCGACCGCGTACCAGAACGCGCGGTGCGACGCGCCGGTCCGGTGGACGGTCTCACCGACGCTCATGTCGTACTCCTCACGAGTCGATTCGACTGCTGCGTACGCAGCTGGCAGCCCTCGGCGAGCCGCGCCGAGGCGTCATGGTCGAAACGATTCGACAAGACCCTAGGCCGCCCAGTGATGTATGTCAATGTCGCTGCTGACGTTGGGTTGGGTGTCAGTGCCCTGGCGGAAGTGACTGCGATCAATCGGACGTCGGTCATCCGGGCCCGTGGGTCGTTGACGGGTCCGGTGGTGCTGAGTATCGTCATACGTCATACCACTTATTGATGTTGGTCGAGATCTGGGGTCCGGCTTCGCAGCGTGGGGGCGATCGCGAAAGGGTCGTCGCCGACGTGCGAGCCGCACGTGGGGTGACCACATCACCTCCGCCCGGGGCCTGGCCGGTATCCGGTTCTCGCGAGTTGACCGTAATCGCTAGAGCCGCCGCAGCTCATCACTGCCGTATGGAGGGCCGCTTGAAGCGCGTCATCACCACCGCAGCTCTTTTCGCCACGGCCGCGCTTCTGGTAGTCGGCTGTACGCCAGGATCGAGCGGCGACTCCGGATCGTCCGACTCGAAGTCGTTCGAGTTCTGGTCGTTCACCGGGATCAACCAGAAGACCGACGTCGAGGCATACAAGAAGAAGCACCCGGACATCAACATCAAGCTCACCGAGGTGGGCAGCACGAGCGAGACGGCCCAGGCACTCACCGCGGCACTGGCGGGCGGCAAGGTGCCCGACCTCGTGCTGATCCAGGGTGACGATCTGCCGAAGTTCATGCAGTCCCCGGACAATTTCGTGGACCTGTCCACGCTCGGCGCCGACAAGATGAAGGGCGACTATCTCGACTGGGTGATGAAACAGTCGACGACCGAGGACGGCAAGATCATCGGAGTGCCGACGGATGTCGGCGGCATGGCGGTCGTGTACCGCACCGACCTGTTCAAGGCCGCCGGTCTGCCCACCGACCGGGACCAGGTCTCCAAGCTGTGGCCGACCTGGGACGCGTTCGCGCAGGTCGGCAAGCGGTACGTCCAGGCGACCGGCAAGCCGTTCCTGGACAACACGCCGACGAGCGTCTTCTTCCAGGCGGTCAACCAGGGAACGGAGCGCTACTACGACGCGGAACGCAAGCTGTCGTACGACAGGAACCCCCAGGTCAAGGCCGCTTTCGACCTCACACTGAAGGTCTATGAGTCGGGCATCTCCGCCAAGATCACCTCGTGGTCTCCCGGATGGACCGCGGGTATGAGCAAGGGTGACTTCGCGGCGATGTCGGCGCCGGCGTGGATGCTCAACGCGATCAAGACCAACGCCCCCGATACCGCCGGCAAGTGGGATGTCGCCACCATCCCCGGCGGCTCGGGAAACTGGGGTGGCAGCTACCTCGCCATTCCCAAGCGAGCGAAGAACCCGAAGGCGGCCTGGGACTACATCGCCGAGATGCAGTCCCCCGAGGGCCAGCTCAACAACTTCCTGTCGAAGGGGAATCTGCCCACAACGCCGTCGGTCTACACGGACCCGAGGCTGCTGGAGAGGACCGAGCCGTTCTTCTCGAACGCACCGATTGGCAAGATCTACACCGAGTCCGTGGTGAATATCAAGCCCTTCTACATCGGTCCGGAGGACGCCACCATCGGCAGTGAACTGCTCAACACCCTCACCAGCGTCGAGCAGGGCAAGGTCGAGCCAGCCAATGCGTGGAACACCGCGCTGACCAACGTCAAGAACGCCCTACGCGGCTGAATCGACGACTGATATGCGGCGGCCGGCGCGGGCCGGCCGCCGCACGTCGGGAAGGTGAGCGCTGTGACCACCATGCTCAGCCCGGCCGCGGCCCCGAAGGCCACCGCCAGGCCCACCCGCAACCGCCGCATCCAGCAGGGCTTACGCGAGCGACTGGCGCCCTACGTGTACGTGGCGCCGTTCTTTCTGCTCTTCTTCGTCTTCGGCCTTTTCCCGCTGCTGTTCACGTTCTACGTCGCCCTGTTCGACTGGGATCCGATCGGCGAGCGACGCTACGTGGGGCTGGCCAACTTCGCCGAGCTCGTTGACGACCCGCGCTTCTGGGGTGCGCTGCGTAACACGTTCAGCATCTGGGTGCTGTCGACGGTTCCGCAGCTGCTGCTCGCGCTCGGTGTGGCGCACATGCTCAACCACGTACGGCTGCGGGCGGCCACGCTGTTCCGCATGTCGATGCTCGTTCCCTACGTCACCTCCGTGGCGGCGACGACCATCGTCTTCGCCCAGCTCTTCGACCGCGACTACGGCATGCTCAACTGGTTCCTCGGATTGCTGGGTTTCCAGCACATCGACTTCACCGCGTCGGTGTGGGGGAGCCACATCATGATCGCCGTGATGGTCGCCTGGCGGTGGACCGGATACAACACCCTGCTGTATCTCGCCTCGCTCCAAACGGTGCCCCGCGAGCTGTTCGAAGCCGCCGCGGTGGACGGCGCCAACGGCTGGAAGCAGTTCCGGCACATCACCATCCCCGCGCTGCGGCCGATCATCGTGTTCACCGTCGTCACGTCGACGATCGGGGGGTTGCAGATCTTCACCGAGCCGCTGCTGGCCAATCCGGTGGGCGGGTTGACGTGCGGAGCGGCGCGGCAGTGCCAGACCCTCACCCTCTTCCTCTACGAACAGGCCTTCGGCCGGTTCCACTTCGGCTACGGCGCCGCCGTCGGCGTCGCGCTCTTCGTCATGGTCGTGATCGTCGCGGCGATCAACTACCTGCTGGTCACCCGCATCCGCTCGGAGCGTCCTTGACGGCCTCACCACGTTTCAGGGCGGGGAACCCGTGCCCTCGCGGGTTGGGTTTCCGGCTTCGCCGGCGGCTGCGTCGCGGTCGCCCCCGACCGTCCTACCTCGCCCCCACGGGCAGCCACGGCAGGACCTGCCGCCAGGATGTTCGTGGGCGGCCCGAATTCCTTCCTACGGCTAACGCCGGGGGTCTCCTTCGGAGGTTCCGATGAATCCCGCGCCCTCGACCGTCAGGCGCGCACCGCATCGCCGGCGCAGTTCCGACCGAGTTCCCTTCGTGGTGTACGCGGTGCTCGGCGTCATGGTGGTCCTCAGCGTGTTCCCGCTCTACTGGATGTTCGTGGTCGCCACCACGGACTCGGCCACCGCGACGAGCCTGCCGCCGCACGTCCTGCCGGGCGGCAACTTCCTCTACCTGGCCGGCCTGGTCTTCGACACCGTGCCGTTCGTGCAGGCACTCCTGAACAGCGTCGTCGTGGCGACCTCGATCGGTGTGGGCCAGGCGCTGCTGTGCGCGCTGGCCGGTTTCGCCTTCGCCAAGCTGTCCTTCCGGGGCCGCAACACGCTCTTCCTCATCGTCGTGCTGACGATGACGGTGCCGGCCCAACTGTCCGTCGTACCGCAGTATCTGATCATGTCGCGGCTCAACTGGGTGGACACCCTTCAGGCGTTGATCGTCCCGGGCCTGGTGAGCGCGTTCGGCATCTTTTGGATGCGCCAGCACATCGTCGGCACCATCGACGACGACCTGATGAACGCCGCCCGCGTGGACGGCGCGACGACCTGGCAGATCTTCTGGCGCATCGCCTTCCCGTTGGTCCGCCCGGCGGCGCTCGTCCTGGGACTGTTCGGGTTCGTCAACGCCTGGAACGACTTCCTGTGGCCGTTCATCGTGCTGAAATCCCCGGAGCGGTACACGGTCCAGATCGCCATCAAGGCGCTGCAGAACAACCGGGACATCGACCTGGGCCTGGCCATGTCGGGTTCGTTCCTGGCCACACTGCCGCTGCTGGTGTTGTTCGTCTTCATCGGGCGGCGTCTGGTGCAGGGGATCATGGAAGGGGCGTTCAAAGGTTGACAGACTCCAGCGCCGCCCCCCAGGCCCGCGTGGTGCTGCCGTCGGTTCTCCGCTCGGGCACCATCCTGCCGGCCGGCGTCCGGCTCACCACCGACCATCCCGATGTCGATGTCAGCTCCGGTGTGATCACCAGCCGCGCGGCGGACGCGGTCGTCGCCCGTATCACGGCGCCGACCGCGTCCGAGGCCACGGGCACGTTCGATGTCACGGTGCTGCCGGCGGACGCGCCGGTACTGCTGGCCGGCACGCGGCGCCCGGACACCGACCCGGCGGTCTACGCACCACGTATCGCGTTCAGCCTGCATCTGGCGCTGGCAACGCCGGACGGCGCGGTCACCCGGCTCAACGACGACCGTGGGGTCCTGTTCCCCCGCGCGGTTCCCACCGAGCACGTTGACATCCATCGCGTGCGTACCCTCACCGATCCGTGGGTGTTCGCGGTCCCCGGTGGGTACGCCGTCGTCGCCTCGCCCGCCCTGTCGGACGGCTCGCCGGAGCCGTCGGCCAACTCGGCGGTCCTGCTGTTCCAGTCGCCCGATCTCATCCGGTACGAGGAGATCGGGCTGGTCCAGGTGGCCGCTGGCGGCGGCGTGCGGCAGCCGCGCGGGGTGTACGACCAGGTACGCGCGGAGTTCGTGGTGTGGTGGACCGACGACGAGGGTGAGATGTGGTCCTGCAACGCGGCCGGGCTACGCGGACCGTGGGCACCTCCCATCCCGGCGGCGACTGCGTGACCCCGACCGAGCAGCTGATCCGCGTCGCGGACAGCATTGCCGGGCTCGCCACCGCGCCGGATCACGCGATCCTCGAGGTCGGCACGGCGAGTATCGCCGGCTGCTTCTGGGCTCCCGAACTGCACCTGATCGGGAATCGACGCGCATCCCGGGATCACCACGCGGGGAAGGTGCGTGGCGCTGCGCCGCATCCACTGGGCCGCCGACGGGCACCTGGTGCTCGATCAGCGACCCGATGAGGAGGTCGCGCCGCAGCTGCGCCGGGTCCGCGCGGTCGTCCGGGTCGCTGCCGCCCGTACCGGCTAGCCGAGCGGGTCGGTCGCGGTCGGCGCCCGCGGCTGCGGGTCGACTCCCGGCCGGGCGCTGGTGCTGCCGGTCGCGGGCGCGATCCCGGACCCAAACCGCAGAAGGAGATGATGTCGCTGTGCGTTGCTCGTTGGCCCGCCACACGCGCAGAGCCGCCCTGGCGGTGGCCGCTGTCCTGACCGCGACCGGTGTACTCGGTCGGTTCGCACCATCCGCACAGGCTCTCCCCGCAGAACACGTCATCGTGGTCGCGCCACCCGGCACCGAGAACGCCAGTGACCGCGGTCCGGGCACCTTCGAACGGCCGCTGGCCACCCTGCGCGAGGCACAACGGCGCGCACGCGTTCAGGCCGCCAAAGGCGACCGTGACGTCGCCGTCGTGCTGCGCAGCGGCACGTACCGGTTGAGTGAGCCGCTGCGGTTCGACGCCGCGGACTCCGGCCGCGACGGTCACACGGTCACCTGGCGGGCGTCGGGTGCAGCGGCCGTCCTCAGTGGGGCCCGGCCGGTGACCGGCTGGCAGCTCGACGACGCCGAGAAGGGCATCTACAAGGCACACGTCGGTACCGGCTTCGATACCCGCCAGCTGTATGTCGACGGGGTCTTGGCACAGCGCGCCCGGATCCGGCTCGCCCGTACCGACATCACGCTCAACCCGACTGGCTTCACCCTCAACAATCCGGAGCTGGCCTGCCTGGCCACCGTGCCGGACCAGCAGCGTATCGACTTCCAGGCGATGCAGTCGTTCACCAACCGGTTCGCACCGGTGCAGGGCATCTCCGGCATGACCGTCGTCATGCAACAGCCCGCCTGGGACAACAACACCTACGGGTACGACGCACTCCAGGCCCCGTTTCGTGCGCCGACCTACTTCCTGCTGAACTCAAGGCACTTCCTGAACGAGCCCGGCGAGTGGTACCTCGACACCACGACCGGGACGCTGTACTACAAGCCGGTGCCGGGACAGGACATGCGGCGTGCGCGGGTCGAGCTGCCGCACCTGGAGTCTCTGCTGCAGGTGGGCGGCACCTATGACGAACCGGTCCGGAACCTACGGTTTCAGGGCCTGACGTTCACCGGTACCACGTGGCTGTATCCCAGTTCACCTGACGGGTACGCGAGCCAGCAGACCGGGGTGTTCATCAGCGGTGTCCAGCCGGACCGCCCCGCAGACGCGTTCACCTCCTGTGCGGTCGGCTGCCGAGGATTCGAAGCATCCCGCAACGGCTGGGCGCAGGCGCCCGCCGCGGTGCAGGTCTCGGCGGTCGACGGCGTCAGTTTCCGCGACAACACCTTCGTCAACCTCGGCTCCATCGGGCTCGGGATCGGCAACGACGCCACCGCCCACGCCACCGGCGTCGGGCTGGGTGCCCACGACGTCTCGGTGGTCGGCAACACGTTCACCGCGAGCGCCGGGGGCGGCATCATGGTCGGCGGCGTGCGTCCGGACGCGCACCACCCGTCGGACCCTCGCATGGTCAACAGCGACATCCACATCAGCGACAACCGGCTCTACGCGTCGGTCCTCGAGTACCTCGACCAGGACCCGATCTTCGCCTCCTACGCCACCCGGCTCACCATCGAGCACAACTACATCGATGGCGCGCCGTACACCGGCATCGGGGTCGGCTACGGGTGGGGCGCGAACGATCCCGGCGGCAGCCCGGAGTACCTCGACCGGGGCCTCTACGAGTTCCAGCCGATCTACCAGACCCCGACGACGTTGCGCGACGTACGCGTGGTCGGCAACCACGTGCGCAATGTCGTGCAGACGATGTTCGACGCCGGCTGCATATACACCCTGTCGGCGATGCCCGGCAGCACGATCGAGGAGAACTTCTGCGAGAGCAGTGGCCAGCTCGGCCTCTACTTCGACGAGGGATCCCGATACCTGACCGTCAGCCGCAACGTGTTCATCGACACCGCCGAACAGTGGGCGCACGCCAACAACCAGAACGGAAACCGCACCGGCGACCTCACCCTGATCGACAACTACGCGACCAACCAGGCGATCACCGGCATCGTCGACGGCAGCCGCGGCAACGTCACCCGCGGAAACGTCACCATCACCGCCGCGAACCCGCCGATCGAGGCCAGCCGCGTCATGTACCGGGCCGGTCCGACCGGTACGTACCGCGGCCCGGCCGACCCGAACCGGCCTCCGGTCGGCGCCGCGCTGTCGGCCGATCCGGTCAGCGTCAGCGCCGGGGGCACCACCACGGTCACCGCGACCGTGGAGAACGTCGGCGACGAGATGGCGTCTGGTCTGACCGCCGCGATCGCCGTGCCGGATGGCTGGCGCGCCGTGCGTACCGGACCGGCGCCGCGGCAGCGGCTCGCCCCGGGCGGCACACAGGCAGTCTCGTGGCAGGTAACCGCACCGGCGTCGCTCTCCACCCCGCTCGCCCGGGCGGCGGTCACGGTCACGATGGGCTTCCTGACCAGTCAGACCCGGTACGAACTGACCAGAATGCTGTACGTGACCGCCGTCACCCCGCTGACGTCCATGGTCGGGTACGGGTCGGTGCCGAGCCAGTTCGGTGAGGCCGACGACAGGTTCGTCATTCTGACCTCGGGGGCGGACATCTGGCAGGACGCGGGCGGCGCCTTCGACGAGTACGGCACCATCTACCGCGACGCCGCGGTAGGAGTTACGTCGACCGTGACCGCGCGGGTCACCGCGATGGAGAACACGAACCCGTGGGCCAAGGCGGGTGTGGCCATCCGCAACGACCTCACCGGCGCCGGCACGTCGCCGGGGTACGCCGTGATGGTGGTGACACCGGGCAACGGGGTCGCGTTCCAGTGGGACGCCAACGGCAGCGGCTACCTCGATTCGTTCAGCGGGGTCGGCGGTGTCCGGGCGCCCGCGTGGGTGCGGCTGGTCCGGTCAGGCAGCGAGGTCAGCGGCTACTACTCCACCGACGGCATTACCTGGACCACGGTCGGCCCGACCGTCAACCTGGCCGGCATCGCCGAAACGCAGGACGCCGGCCTGATCGCCACCTCCCACGCCGCCGGGGTGACCGGCGAGTTCAGCTTCAGTGATTTCACCGTCACCCCTTGACCACCACCGATCGCCACTTCGCCCAGCCCAGCTCACAGTTGGGGTGCAGGCGTGTGCCCCCGGCCTTGGGGTTGGCCGGGGGCACCGCGAGGTTGGGTCAGACGTATGGGCTCTGGGTCAGCAGGTGGGCCCTGTAGCCCTCGCCGACGCCGGGTTCCGGTGTGCCGGCCCAGTCCTTGATGAGCACGGCGCCGCCGGTGCAGCCCCAAGGGTTCCAGGTCCAGGCCAGGTACCCCATGTCGTGCGCGTCGGCCCAGGTGACCAGGCGTTGCATGTAGTCGAAGTTGCAATCGTCCTGACCGAACTCACCGATGACGACCGGCACCTGCTGCGCGAGTGGGGCGATCTGGCTGTCCCAGCAGGACTCGCTCGCGCAGGCGTTGAAGCTGTACGCGTGCCAGGAGGCGGCGATGTTGTTCAGCGGGTCCTTCGGCTTGTACGTCAGCCATTCGCGCATGTCGTTGGTCCATTCCAGGCCGCCGACCATGAGCATGTTGGTGGCGCCGGTGGCGCGGACCGCGTCGACGAGGTCCTGCATACCGGCGGCCTCGTAGGGGAGGCCGGTGCAGGTGCCGCCGTCGCGGAGGCATTGCCAGCCCAGGGTCTTGTTCCATTCGGCGGGCATGTCCGGGTACGGCTCGTTGAACAGGTCGAAGACGACGGCGTCGTTGCCTTTGAAGGTGTTGGCGACGCCGGTCCAGAACTGTGGGGCGTACCGCGCGTCCGGCATCGGCTTCTGGCAGGTGGCGTGCTCGTCCTTGCAGTGCCAATCCGGGCTGTTCGTGTAGGCGCCCCAGGTCCAGTGCAGGTCGAGGATGACGTTGATGCCGTTGGCGACCAAGAGGTCAACGTAGTCCTTGACGCCCTGCTGGTAGGTGGCGCCGCTGGGTGAGCCGTTGACGCCCAGCCAGCACTCCTCGTTCAGCGGAATCCGGACGGCGTGGATGTTCCAGGTCTTCATCGCGTCGACGGATGCCTGGTCGACCGGCCCGGAGTCCCACAGGCCCTTGCCCTGGACGCAGGCGAACTCGCCGCTGGAGCGGCTCACGCCCAGCAGCCGGTACGCCTTGCCGTCCCCGGTCAGGATCTTGTTGCCGGACACGCGCAGCTTCGGCGCCGGACCGCTCGGAGGTGGCGTTGTGGTGGTCGGGGACGGGCTGGCGGTCGGTGTGGTCACCGAGCCCGTGCACACGGTGCCGTTGAGCGCGAAGGACGGGGGTATCGGGTTGGCGTCGTTCCATGCGCCGAGGAACCCGATCGAGGTGGACGCGCCGGTGCCCAGTGACCCGTTCCAGGTCATGCTGGCCGCGGAAACGCGGGTGCCGGACTGCGTCCAGGTCGCACTCCAACCCTGCGTGACGCGCTGGCTGGCGTTCGGGAAGTCGAACGTCAGCGTCCAGTTCGACATCGGGTCACCGAGGTTGGTGATGGCGACGTTGGCGGTGAACCCGCCTTTCCACTGGCTCTGCACCGTGTACGTGACGGAGCAGCCAGATGCGGCCGCCGCGACGGGAGGGGTTGCCGTTGCGATGCCACCCAGTACCAGCGCGCTGGCGGCGCCGGCGGCCAGTAGTGCATGACGGTGTTTCATCTGATCTCCTCGTGGATGGGTGAGGGATCGATGGGAGCGCTGCCGACATCCTTTATTAGGCAGGTTACGAAAGTCAATACGCCGCATGACCGAGGCTCAGGTGCGCAGGAGGAGGCGACGGGAGCAGCTCAGCAGGGGGTTAAGTAAGGTGACCCGGCAACCGACGGGACGGAGGGGGCATCGTGGCGACGGGCCCGATCTGGGCAAGCCGGCCGAAGACCCGTGGCCTGGTCCTCGATCTGATCAGGTCGGCGCGCACGATCACCCGGATCGAGCTCGCCGAGGCGACGGGTCTCACCGGAGCGACGATCTCCGAGGTCGTGCGCGAGCTCATGGGCGACGGTCTGGTAGTCGAGGCTGGTCGGGGTGCGCCGACGGGCGGCAAGCCACGCACGCTGGTCCAGCTCAACCCGCTGGCCCGCTACAGCGTCGGTATCCAGCTCGAGCGCAACACGTGCGTCATCGTCGTGGTCGACCTGGCCGGCCGGCAGGTGGCCCGCACCTCGTTCCAGGGTGTGGCGACGATGCCGCCGGGGCAGGCGCTGCCGCTGGTGGCCGCGCAGGTCGAGGCGCTGCTGGCCACGGCGGCGGTCGATCGGGACAAGGTGTTGGGGGTCGGCCTGGTCAGCTATGGCCCGCAGGATCGGCGCGTGGGTGTGCTGTTGACGCCGCAGCCGACCGACGAGTGGCTCGACTACCCGGTCGCGCGGCGGCTCTCGCAGAGCCTCGGGCTGCCCGTCCTGCTCGACAACGACGCCGTGGCGGCCGCTGTCGGCGAGTACTGGATGGGTGCGGTCGACCCACGCAGCACCTACGGCTGCATCTATATGGCCACCGGTATCGGCGGTGGGGTCGTGGTCGCCGGTGAGGTCTATCGGGGCAGTTCCTCGAACAGTGTGGAGATCGGCCACATCTCGGTCGACGTCAACGGCGACGAGTGTCCGTGCGGCAACGTCGGCTGCCTGGAGAACTACGCCGGCCCGTCGGCTCTGGTCCGCCAGGCCCTGGCGACGCCGGGGCTCGCTCGACGGCTGGCACTCGATCCGGCCAGCGCCGACTTCCTCACCGAGTTCGCGCGGGTCGCGGCCGCGGCGAACGCCGGCGATCCCGCCGCCCGGGCCCTTGTCGAGCAGTCGGCGCGCTATCTCGGGTCTGCCGCCGTCACCATGACGATCCTGTTCGACGTGGACGCGATCGTCCTCGCCGGCCCGAGCTTCGCTGCCGCCAGCTCGATCTACCAGGCGGTGATCCAGCAGGAGGTGGACCGCCGCACGTTCGCCCGGCGGGCCCATCCAGTGCGGGTCGTACCGTCGGTCAACGGGTCGGACGCGGCAGCGATCGGCGGTGCGGTCCTCGTCCTGCAGAGCGAGCTGACCCTGGCGCGTTCCCGCCCGGAGGACGTCGCCAGGCCGGTGTCCGCCGGCGCGGGCGAAGCGCCCTGACCCACCCTTACGCGATGGCGCATGCCGCTGTTGGGATTGCGGCACGATGTGGAGCCCGCGCTCCGGCAATCATCAAGTTGCCTAAGAAGGTCGTCAATAGGTTCCGGCAGCGCAGGCGGCGCCAAGCAGCGGCGGGACGCGAGCCTCGCCACGTCCGACCATCCTGCTGCGGTTGACTTACTTAAGTTGCCTACGTAAGGATGCGGTCGCCGACCGACGACGAGAGGGCGGATGATGCGCGAGACCTTGCACGACGGCTGGTTCCTGCGAGCCGTGGGAGGGCCGGTGCCGGACGTCCTCGTGGGACGGCAGGTCCCCGCTCAGGTGCCCGGCAGCACCCATCTCGACCTGATGGCCGCGGGCCTCATCCCGGATCCCTTCCTGAATCGGAACGAGGCGGAGCTGACCTGGATGCACCGCGTCGACTGGCAGTACACGACCGGGTTCCAGACGCAGGCACCTCGGCCCGGCGAGCGGGTTGAGCTGGTCTTCGACGGCATCGACACGGTCGCCACCATCGAGCTGAACGGCCACCTGCTCGGCCACACCGCCAACATGCACCGCGGCTACCGATTCGACGTCTCCGAGTCGCTGCGCGACGGCGGCAACGACCTGACCGTGACGCTGAGATCCGCGCTCACCCAGGCCGAGCAGATGGAGGCCCGGCTCGGCTGGCGTCAGCGGGCCTACCCGCACCCGTACAACGCGATCCGCAAGATGGCCTGCTCCTTCGGCTGGGACTGGGGACCGGACCTGCAGACCGCCGGCCTCTGGAAACCGGTACGGCTGGAACGCTGGGACACCGCTCGCCTGGCCCGGGTGCGCCCGCTCGTCGCCGTCGACGCCGACGGCACCGGCCGCGTCGACGTACACCTGGAACTGGACCGCGCCGCGGACCGCGACTACACCGCGGTGGTGGCGGTCGGCGACCGCGAGGAACGGGTCACCGTCTCCGGCGACACCGCACACGTCACCGTCCTCGTGCCGGACGCCCGGCTGTGGTGGCCGGTCGGCTACGGCGACCACCCACTCTACGAGCTGACCATCACGCTCCTGGCCGACGGCGAGCCGGTGGACACCGACCGGCGCCGGATCGGGTTCCGCACGGTCACCGTGGACACCGAGCCGGACGAGATCGGCACGCCGTTCACCTTCGTCGTCAACGGCACCCGCGTCTTCGCCAAAGGCGCCAACTGGATCCCGGACGACCACTTTCTCACCCGGATCACCCCCGAGCGGCTCGCCCGCCGGGTCGACCAGGCCGTCGACGCGAACATGAACATGCTGCGGATCTGGGGTGGCGGCATCTACGAGACCGACGACTTCTACGACGCCTGCGACGAACGCGGCATGATGGTGTGGCAGGACTTCCCCTTCGCGTGCGCCTTCTACGCCGAGGAGGAGCCGCTGCGCGGCGAGGTCGAGGCCGAGGCCCGGGAGAACATCACCCGGCTGGTCGCCCATCCGTCGCTCGTGTTGTGGAACGGCAACAACGAGAACCTCCCCGCGTACACCGACTGGGGCTGGCAGGACGGCCTGCAGGGACGCAGCTGGGGGATCGGCTACTACGCCGATCTGCTGCCCAGGCTCGTCGCCGAGCTGGACCCCACCCGCCCGTACGCGCCGGGCAGCCCGTACAGCCCTGGCGACCTGCCACCCAACGGCGCCGACCACGGCACCCGTCACGAATGGGACGTCTGGAATGTCGTGGACTACACCCACTACCGCGACCACGTGCCGCGGTTCTGCGCCGAGTTCGGTTTCCAGGGACCGCCCACCTGGGCCACCCTCACCCGGTGGATTCACGACCAGCCGTTGACCCCCACCTCGCCGGCGTTTCTGCTTCACCAGAAGGCCGATGACGGCAACGGCAAGCTGCACCGCGGCCTCGCACCCCACCTGCCGGTCCCGGCCGACTTCGCGCAGTGGCACTGGGCGACCCAGCTCAACCAGGCCCGCGCGGTGGCCTTCGGCATCGAACACTTCCGCTCCTGGTGGCCACGCACCGCGGGAGCCCTTGTCTGGCAGCTCAACGACTGCTGGCCGGTCACCTCGTGGTCCGCTGTGGACAGCGATGAACGGCCAAAACCCCTCTACTACGCGATCAAGCACGCGTTCGCGCCCCGGCTGCTGACCATCCAGCCCCGCGCGGGCAGGCCCACGCTGGTCGTGGTCAACGACCACGACCAGCCCTGGACCGGTACCGTCCTCGCGACCAGACAGACCTTCGACGGCGACGTGCTCGCCACCGCTGATCTGCCGCTCAGCGTTCCGCCCCGATCGACCACACTGCTTGACCTCACCGACGACCTGCTCAAACCGGCCGACCCGAGGATCGAGGTGCTGATCGCCGCTGCCGACGGTGTCCGGGTCCACCACCTGTTCGCCGAGGACCGCGACCTCGGCTACGACCCGACGCCGTTCACCGCGAGCGTCACACCCGCGGCCGGTGGCTACCGGGTCGACGTGCGAGCCAACTCGTACGTCCGAGACCTCGCCCTGCTGGCCGACAAGGTCGCACCCGACGCGATCGTCGACGACATGCTCGTCTCGCTCGCGGCGGGCGAGACGCACAGTTTCTTCGTACGCACGACGGTGAACCTCCAGCTGCCGTCCGCTCTGGTGAATCCAGACGTGTTGTGCTGTGCCAACGCGGCAGCCGGGGCCGTCGAGAGCCGCCGATAAAGGCCGTCCCACGAGATCGATCAACCATGTCGCAGTGGTCCTCACGGTCCTCGTGGTGGCCGCGCACGTCGGCACCTACACCTACGTGACGAACCCGAGAGGGGAAACGGTCCCGCCCGATGATCGGCGGTCACCGTAGAGCGCCGTGGAGCGAGGCCGGACGATCACCAGCTTTCGACCGCCGTCAAGGGCCTGGTCGGGACTCGTGGGTCCACGGTCGGCCCGTGAGATGATGGCGCCCATGGGGAAACAGCAGGACGTCGGCGGACCCAACCGTCACAGTGGGTCAGATGCCGCCGCGGACGGTGCGACGGGTGGCAGCGTCGATGCGCGGCTCGCCGTCGCGCGGGACCCCAGGACGCCGCAGATGACCCTCATCGACCTGGCGTCCGATCCGTCGGCCGTGGTCCGTAAGGCGGTCGCGACCCGCACCGACGCGCCCGCGCAGGCACTGCGGCCGCTGACCCGCGACCACGATCGTCAGGTCCGGGAGGCCGTGGCGAGAAACCCCTCGACCTCGGTCGCCAATCTCCGGCTACTCGTCAAGGATGCCGACCGGTGGGTGCGCTGGGCGGTCGCCGGCAACCCGGCCTGCGACGAGTCGATTCGCCGGGTGATGGCGGAGGCTCCCGACAAGGAGCTTCGCGGTCTCCTCGCGGAGACACCCGACCTGGAGCCCGAGCTGGCCGCGCGGCTGGTCAACGACGTCTCACCCGAGGTACGGGAACGACTCGGCACCCACACCCGCGACCCCGACGTGATCACCGCCCTGATGGCCGATCGCACCGTACGCGTACGCAAGGGACTCGCCCGCAACCCGCGGACCACCAGCGCCCAGCGCAGCGCACTTGCCCAGGATCCCGTGGCGGACGTCCGCGCCGCCCTGGTGCTCGCGGTCGAGCTGGACGAGGTGGATCTGCGGCGCCTGGTTGACGACCGCTCGGTGCAGGTGCGGATGGCGATGGCGACGTCGGAGGTGGTCCCGCCGCACATCCGGCACCTGCTCGGCCGCGATCCCGACGAGATGGTTGCCAGCGCGGCGCGGGACTTCCGCCCCGGGTCGGGCAGTGCCCCGGTGGTACGGGCTCCGCGCATCGGTCACCGGGCCTCCGGGACCGGTCGAGGCCGACCGGGCGGCGCCCGGCGCTGAGGTCGGCGGAGCCGCTGTCATCCGCCGCACCCGATTTCGGCCCAAATCAAACACAGGTCACCTCCACCACGTCACGGGACGTGACCGACGCGGTCATGGTCAGCGGGGGCGGCTTAACCAAGTCGTCGCCAGCCACAGCCGGGTCGCTGACCTCCGAAGCGACGAAAGTTGCTGCCGGGACATGCCCTGGTCGGGCAGCTCACCGGCAGTAGCATCCGCAGCGGTCGGGTGGCTTCGCCGGCCGCGCCCGGGCCGCCGTGTCCCGAACGGGCTGACACGGGCGAGATAGTTGTCACGGACCAGCAGGCTCAGGAAGATGCTGCGGCACACGGGTCGTAGAAGGCGGTCCGGTACTGCGGGTCCGTCGAGGTCCACCGGAGACCACGAAGAACACCTGCACCTGGACTCGGCGCGTTCCGCCAGCACCGCAGGGCGACACGGCCGTAGTTAATTTCAGCTTGCACCTAACGTGGAGGCCGCCTAGCATATCGAAGTACGTCGAGATGCTACCGGGCTCTCTCCGTCGGGCCGAAGGTTGTCGGATCGACAGAGCCGACGCTCGTCGTGATCAGCTTTTCCACGGTGGCCACGGTCGACACCTCGCAGGACCCCGCTGGTGATGTGCGGCTGAGCCGGAGAAACACGCCTTCATCCCCGTTGTCTCTGCGTGACGGTCGCGTCGAGTCCTGGTCGACCAGTACACCGGATTCAACACCGCTCGGGACACCGTCGACGGTGTGCACCCCAACGACAGCACCGGCATCCGCAAGATCGAAGCAACACAACCTAGCGCATCCGGTGCCGTCAGGCAGGTTCCGTGGGCGCGGGCCCCAGGACACGGATCGCGAGATCGATCGCGGTGGTCAGAGGCTCGATGTCGTGGCCGACGCGTTCCCGCACCCGCAGTCCGAGCACCGTGGTGAACAGCAGCTCAACGGCGTCGTCGATGTCGAGATCGGTGGACAGTTCGCCACGGTCACGGCCCTTGGCCAGCACGGACCGCAGGGCCTGCCGGGTGACCTCGAAGGCAGCCTCGGTCCGCTGGCGGACCTTTTCGTCGGCGGTGCCGAGCTCGGTGGCGGTGTTGACCACGAAGCACCCGCGGCCGGACATGCCGTCGGCCGGGCAGGTGACCAGCCACAGCATCCATTCCCGCAGCACCTCCCGAACGGGACGGTCCGCCGCGTCCAGCCGCTGCCGGGCCTGAGCCGACTCGGTGGCCCGGTAGTGGTCGAGCGCGCGCAGGAACAGCGTGTGCTTGTCCGTGAACGTTCGGTACAGGCTGCTAGGTGTCAGCTTCAGCTCGTCTCCCAGGTCGCGGACCGAGGTGGCGTGGTAACCGCGTCGCCAGAACAGCTCGGTCGCCGACGTGACCGCGTTCTTCTCGTCGAACTGTCGGGGGCGTGCCATGTGTTCACCTTACCCAACTTGTGGAGCGATCGCTCCCATACTAGTGTCGCCAATACGGGAGCGATCGCTCGATGGTGACAGTGCCCAGCATCGTCGCCGCGTTCGCGGCACCGCTCGTTCCGATGCTCGTCGGGGCGATGGACCGGCGCATCCTGCTGCTCGGACTGATGGCACTGATGACCGTCTCCAACCTGGCCTCGGCCCTGGCACCGAACTTCGCCGTCCTGGTGGGCTCCCGGGTGCTGGTCGGTATCGCGATCGGCGGCTTCTGGGCCGTCGCCAGCGGCCTGGCCGTCCGGCTCGTCGCCCCTGCGGACGTGCCGCGAGCCACCGCGGTCATTTTTGGCGGCGTCGGAGCCGCGAACGTGTTCGGCGTCCCGCTCGGCACCCTGGTCGGTGACCTCACCGGCTGGCGCATCGCCTTCTCCTCGCTGGGCGCCCTGGCGCTTGTCACCCTCATCGCCCTGCTGGTGGTGCTGCCGGGACTGGCCGCTTCGCAGGCCATCCGGCCGAAGCTGCTGATGGAGCAGTTCGGCAATCCGGGTGTGCGCGTCGGCATCATCGCGACGGTGCTGATCGTGTTCGGGCACTTCGCCGCCTACACGTTCGTGAGCCCGGCACTGCAGAAGCTGTCGGGGATCGACGAGCGCTACGTCGGTCCGCTGCTGTTCGGGTTCGGCGCGGCCGGCATGATCGGCAACTTCGTCGCCGGCTCGGCACTCTCCCGCCGGATGCACCGGAGCGTGCTCATCATCTCCGTGGCCCTCGCGGTCGCGATGCCGCTCTTCCTGCTGCTGGGCCAAACCGCGGTCGGCGGCGTCATCCTGCTGATCGTCTGGGGTCTGTCCTACGGCGGTGTGTCCGTGGGCCTCCAGACCTGGATGATCAAGGCCGCCCCGAGGGCGGTGGAAGCGGCTTCCTCGCTGTGGGTGGCGGTGTTCAACCTGTCCATCGGCCTCGGCGCGCTGGTCGGCGGCGTCATCGTCGACACGCTCACCCTCCAGGGCGTGCTGTGGCTCGGCGGCGCCTGCGCCCTGCTCGCCGCCCTGACGATCTGGACTGCCCGCACCAACGACGCCCTTCGCTGACGAAGCCCTTCTCAGGGGCCCACCGGGGACGCGCAGCCACAACGGCGCCGACTGGCGTGCCGCCGCCGGTACAGCGGCGGCACGGCAGCCACCTTCGCATTTGCAGGAACGCGGGCGGAAGTCCCGCACGTGTCGACCGCGGTGAGCGAGCCGGGACACCGGTACGCGCGCGTTGACCTGCTTCGGCTAGGCATTGATGGTGCTGGTCTTCTGCACACCACCGCGCGACGGGTGGCCGACGACGGCTGGTTCCACGTCATCCTGGACGGGAAGCCTCGACTGTGACCTGCTGACCGAGACCACGCTCAGCGTCAAAGGAGAGGTCATCGACGCCGGGTATTCCGGAAAGCACCGCGACTTCGGCGCGAACATTCATGCGCGCCTGGTGCAGAGCACGGCTTTCTCATCCGGGACGCTCGAACATGGTGTACTCACCGGCCGACCGCCACAGCTGCAAGCAGGGCAACCCGGGCGCCGATCCCCGGCCCGCCCCCAAACTGGCGGGGAACCACCAGGAGGCGAATCGCGGCGAGGCGAACCTGTCCCGCTGCGATTCGCCTTCACTGGTGGGCAGCGCGGCATCGAGGTGCACGGCGTCGGACCGCGTACCGGACAGTGCGTGCCTGGTGGGCGTGCGCGATGGAACGTGACGAACGACGTCAGCAGCCGAGTCGCTTGGTGGACAGAGCGATGTCGTCGATCCAGAGGTCGAACTCGCCCGGCGTGGTGCCGCCCTGGTAGAGCTGCCAGCCGATCTTCACTGTGTTGACCGCAGGCAGAATGAAGGGAACATCGTTGCCGCCGTGTTCGGTCGTGGAGGCGGTCAGTTCCGGGTTCGCCACGCCGTCGATCCACACTGCCACGCGGTTGTCCGCCGGGTCGAGTTTCCACTCGAAGCACTGCCAGGTGTCCTCGGTGACCGGAGCGGACTCACGCCAGTTGGTCCAGTCGCCGGTCGGTCCACCGTCGGCACCCACACCCCAGAAGATTCCCGGGACCGTGGGCGCGTACTGGCCGCCGACCGGACGGACAACCTCCGAACTGCCGGTGCCGGTCGCCTCCACCAGCGTGAAGTGCGCCCAGTCGGGGGCGGTTGGGAAGGCGTCGACGCGCAGACGCATCCGACCGTAGAAAAGGTTGCCCGGCGCGGCGAAGTCGTCGACGCGCAGGAAGGCGCGGCCATTGTCGACGGTGTGGATGTGCAGCACCTGGTTGCCGTGACGGGCACGCTCGACGGTGAGGGTGCCGTTGCGCGTGTCGACACCCCAGTTCAACGTACTGGGACCGCCACGAGGCAGCCGCTCGAAGTCTTCGCAGAAGAGCATGCCACGGGTGCACGAGCGCTGCGAGGCACCCGACGCACCGGCCGGGACGCTGCCGGCTGCGGTGCCGAGGATCAGAGCGGCGGTGAACACCGCGAGGAAACTGCGCATGGTCATCCTCCATGACGTTTGGTCCCCACCACGCGGGCAGGGGCCAGAAGGAATTCTCCGGGCCATCAGGATCGGTGCTCACCTCGTCGCCGGTGTGCGTGTGTCGACATGGCGCATCGGGCGCCTCCGGCGTGTCAGAGGTCGAACGTCTCGGTTGTCGCGGGAGTACGTTGTGGGGGACACGTACGGCGGGACACCTGCCCGTCGTCGTGGAGATGGCCCGGCCATGCGGCGCGCGTCTGCCGGAGCGGCGCGTTGCCGACCGGCGATGCTTTCGTGCTCACCGTTCCCAGCGCGGTTGCCCGTGCTGCGGTGATGTGAGCCATTCCAGCACACCCTTACCCGTTCCAGCAACATCGACGATCATCTGCGTGTTTAGGTCGTCCATGGTCGCCAAGGTGGCCGGGTAGACGACCTTCGTCGTGCTGTACCGCCGTTGGGTGCTCGAGCGTACGTCTCTCCTGGATCGACCGCCACCGACACATCCGAAGCCCTTATCTACCAGGGTCTGCGGTATTGGACCTCAGCCGCCTGACGACCACGCCCTCGATGTCATCCAGCGGTACGAAGCCCCATAGGCGGGAGTCGACGCTAGCCGGGTGCTCGCCGAGTAGCACGGCCATGCCGGCGGGCACCTGCCGCGAGTGACCGCCAACGGCTGGAGCAACCGATTCCGGGACAGCGTCGCCGGGTAGGGCGGCCAGTCGCTTGACGAGCCACGTGGATGCCAGAGACCCATCTGTGGCGGTCCGGCGCCCACCCTCCTGGTGGTGCGCGACCACGATGTTGCCCACCCGTAGCCGATGTGTTCGCCGAATCAGGAGACGGTCCCCGTGGATGAGGCTGGGAGCCATGCTGTCACCCAGCACATCGATGACCATGAGGCGGCGACGTGTCGCTACGACACCACCCAGAATCGATGCCGTAAGCGCGAGTCCGATCATGGTGGCGAGCGGGAGTGGTGACTTGTCGATCATGCGCCCCCCGGTCATGCATGTCTATGTGCCCGTAAATCAAACCGTTGACGCAGTTGGATGGCAAGGGTACGGTCCAGGAACCTAGCTAGTTGCGTGCGCATCGATTGGCTCGTGACACGCAGGACACGGGGACATGGGGGACGTCGTGGGCGTTGCTGTTGTCGCGGCAATATTGGCGGTATCTGGCGTTCTTGCGATATCCATAGTCAGCAAGGTGCGCACCCGCGCCAGTTTCCACGCGTTCGCCGACGCCGTTACCGGCCTACAGGTGACCGCTCCACGCTGGTCCCGCCCCGTGGCAGTCGCATCGATCGCGGCCGAGACGGTGGTGCTGGTTCTGGTTGTCTGGCCAGGTGGCGCGCCGGCGGGTCTCGGGGCGGCGGTCCTGCTCTTTGGCGCGTTCGCCGTGGTGCTCGCACGGGCCGTTCGGCGGGGTTCCACGACCGGGTGCCACTGCTTCGGGCCGACGAGCGCACCCGTTGCCTGGCGGCACGTCGTGCGCAGCGGGTTCCTCGCAGTCGCCTCGTTCGGCGCGTTTCTCGGCACGTTCGCCTTGCCCACGGTGGCGCTGGCCAGCCTCGACCCGTCGCAAATTCTGTTGTCCATTTTCGCCGCGGGCATGGTGGTCACGGCGTTGGTCTGGCTGGACGATCTGACCTGGCTCCTGCGTGGAGCGGCCCACCCGCGCTGACTTTCCATACAACCGAATACGCACCCTGGTGCACCAGGTTGGCGCACTCAACCCAAGGAGACAATGTGCTATTTCTCTCCGTCGCTGTCGCCATTCTGGCGGTACTCGTCTTCGTCGATCTAGCGTTGAGTGCCGCGATCATCAGGCGGTTGCGTGAAACGGAGACGAAGCTCATCGAGATGACGACGCCACCCGCGTCGGGGCTGCCGCTCGGCAGCGCGATGCCGGAGTTCGTGTCGCCCGACGGCCAGGTTTCCAGCGCCGACATCGCCGGCGGCCCGGTTCTGATCGGTTTCTTCTCGGCGGGTTGCCGACACTGCCCGGCCCAGGCTGAGGCGTTGGCTGAGCGCGCGGAGGAGATCGGGGGCGGGGGTGTGCGGGTGGTCAGCTTCCTCACCGTGGGCGAGAACATGAGCGATGAACTGGCCCCGACGTTGCGGAAGGCCGGTCAGCTCGTCACGGCAGGCGACTCGAGCGCGGTGATGACGACCTTCCAGGTGCAGGGCACCCCGGCGTTCCTGATGTTCGGCGACGAGGGGCGGTTGCTGGCCCGCGGCCACGAGCTGACGGAGGTACTCAGCAGCCAATGAGCCCTTTTCAACCTGAACCCCCGCTGTGCTTGTGCTCCGCATCTGAGCTGTGGCCACGACGGCGCGCAAGAGAGGTTGAAATGCTCCGATGAGGCGGTCGGCATCGTTAATGCGGCGCGCGTTCGGCATCTACTTCGGCGCCGCGCCCTGGGCTGCAGCCGTGAGCATCGTGCTCATGGTGGTGGGTGGCCTGGCCGCGGTAGGTACGGCATGGTTCACCCGGGCGATCATCGACGGCCTCACCGCCAATGACGGATCGACGATCTGGGCTGGTGTCGCCGGCTTCGGCGTCCTGGCCGTCGTGTCACCCGTCGTCCTGCACGTTTCACAGTACGCCCAGCGGGATGCGGAACGCCGCGTGACGATCCGCACGCAACAGGAGTTGTTCGCCGCGGTGTCGGCGCATCCCGGTCTGGCTGAGTTGGAAGACAGCTCTTTCCATGATCGGCTCCGGCTCGCGCACGAGGCGAGCCGCTACGCGCCGACCCAGCTCAACACCATGGTCCTGGCGATCGGGCAGGAGACGATCACCGTGGTGGCGTTCGGCGTCACGCTGGTGCGATGGTCTCCCCTGGCAGGCGCACTGGTCCTGCTGGCCGCTGTGCCCACGCTCATCGCCCAGATCCGTCTGGCCCGGATGCGTGGGGCGATGCTGGAACGCACCGTGCCGATGTTTCGCAGGCAGACCTTCTACGCCTCGCTCCTGCTCGACATGCGCGCCGCGAAGGAGATCAGGCTGTTCGGTCTCGGCGCGTTCTTCCAGGGTCGTCTCCTGCGCGAGCTGCGCGCTGCCCAGGCGCAGGAGCGGCACCAGGACCGTCTGGCGCTGTGGGTCGACAGCGCTCTGGCGACCTTGACCGGCGTCGTGTCGCTGGTCGCGTTGGCTGTCTTCGTCGCGCGGGTGGCGGACGGCCGAGGCACCGTCGGCGACCTGGTACTCGTGCTCGCGGCACTGGCCGCGTTGCAGATGTCCGCGTCGGGACTGGTCCGCCAGATAGCGATGCTCGGCGAGACGTTCATCATGTTCGGTCACTACGTCGACATCACCGCGGTGACCCGCGAGGGGCCGCGGTCCAAGCCGCTGCCCGCCGTGCCGCCGCTGGAGCGCGGCTTGGAGTTCGACGACGTGTGGTTTCGGTACGCTCCCGACCACGAGTGGGTGTTGCGCGGTCTGACGCTGCGGATCCCGCGCGGCTCGTCACTGGCGCTGGTCGGTGACAACGGTGCTGGTAAATCCACGGTCGTCAAGCTGCTCTGTGGGTTTCACGCTCCGACCCGAGGCGTCATCCGTTGGGATGGCGTCGACATCTCCACTGTCGACCCGGCGTCCCTGCGTGCGCGGATCGGGGCGACGTTCCAGGACTTCATGACGTACGAGTTCTCCGCCCATGACAATATCGCCGTCGGTGACATCAGCGCGCTCGACGACCGTGCGCGGGTGCGTGCGGCAGCCGCCACGGCTGGCATGGACTCCGTACTCGGAAACCTTCCCAACGGGTACGACACCATGCTGACGCGCGCGTTCAGCGACGGGGACTCGGCCGGGGTCGGTGTCGTGCTGTCGGGTGGACAGTGGCAGCGGCTGGCGCTCGCCCGAGCCGCGCTGAGGGAAGGCGCTGATGTGCTGATCCTCGACGAGCCGTCGTCGGGGCTCGACGTGGCGACCGAGCATGAGATCAACCGACGGCTGATGGCGTTGCGCCGCACACACACCAGTCTGCTGATCTCTCACCGCCTCAACACCGTCCGGGAGGCCGCCAGCATCGCTGTGCTGTCCGGTGGCCGCATTCTCGAACAGGGCAGTCACGACGAGCTGATGGTGTTGGGAGGGCGCTACGCCGAGTTGTTCCGTCTCCAGGCGTCCGGCTACGACGACGCACTTTCGACGCGGGCGGTGACGTGAACGCTCATACGTTGCTCCGGATGTCACTGCTGGGTCCGCTCGAGGCGACTGTCGGCGGCCAGCCGATGGCCATCGGTGGCTCGGGAAAGCGGGCGCTGCTGGCGACGCTCGCCCTCAACCTGGGTACGGTGGTCGGCGTCAGCCGTCTCGTCCAGGTGATCTGGGACGATCACCCACCGGTGACGGCCACGACGAAGCTGCAGGGCCACGTCTCCGCACTGCGGCAGAGCCTGGTGCGGCTCGGTGGCCCGGAAGCCGTGAACGTGTTGCAGACCCGTCCACCGGGCTACGTGTTGTGCGCTCACCGTACGTCGACCGACCTGGCACGCTTCGACGAGTTGACGCGGCGCGGAGCCGACGTCCGCCTTCCGGAAGGAGCCGAGCAGCGCGTCGCGTCGCTGTCCGCGGCGCTGCGGCTGTGGCGGGGCAGTGCGTGCCTCGACGTCGGGTCCGCCGGGGTGGCGGCCGTGGCGGCATCGCTGGACGAGCGGAGGTGGCGGGCGATGGAGGATCTCGCTGAGGCACAGCTCGTGCTGGGCGACCACAACAGCGTCATCGACGCGATGGAACCCCTCGTACGCCAGTGGCCCTACCGGGAGCGGGCCTGGGAACATCTCATAGAAGCGCACATGAGGCGTGGCGACATCGCGTCCGCGCTGGCCGCTCATGACCAGCTGTGCCACGTCCTGGCTGCCGACCTCGGGGTCGCACCTGGTCAGCGAATCGGCCGGCTCGTCAGCATGATTCGGGCGGGCATCGAGCGTTAGCGCATCGTTAGTCGATCGTAAGCGGTCGATGACATGGTGGCCCTGCCGGTAACCGTCGGACCGACGAAGGAGAAGGACCGGATGGTGATCATCAATAGGCTGGGCGACAAGCTGCTGGCCGCGCTGCTGCCCAAGGCCAAGGCATCCGCGTGCAACATCTGTCAACGCATCCGCGTTGGGTGCGGAGGTCCCTACTGCTACTACTACTACAATAGGGTGGCTGGATCGCAGGTTCGCTGTTACGCCAACACCGCGGATTACTGCGATGCGCCATACGTCAGCAGCTCCCCGGGCTGCTGCTGATCGTCGATCCGCTGCCGCCGGCCGGACACTCGCTGTCCGGCCGGCGGCACCATCGTGGGAGGCACCTATGACCCCGGGCGCGGCCGGATGGTGATGTAGTGCTGGAGATGGCCGTGTCGCAGTGGCGTGTTCGGCTGCGTCGGTCATTGGCCTTGTTGTCGATGATCGCTGTCGCGGTGGCGGGATTTACTCTGCTCACCGGGGCCGCGGTGACCTCCCGTTTGGACACTGTGGGCACCGTGGCCGCCAACTACCGTCCCGTGTACGACCTCCTGGTGCGGCCCAGGAACGCGGTGCTGCCGCTGGAGCAGCAGCGCAATCTGGTCCAGTCGGGTCAGTTGGCGGGGATGCGCGGCGGAATCACCGTTGACCAGTGGCGGCAAATCCAGGCGGTGCGGGGCGTGTCCGTCGCGGCTCCGGTTGCCATGATCGGGTACGTGATGCGGACCGTGCCCGTGACGGTCGATCTGTCGGATCAGCTGGACCCGACCGCGGAGCGGCAGGTACTGCGGGTGCAGCCGACATGGGTGACGGATGCGGGGTTGAGCCAGATCCCGGACGGGCCGGCATACCTGTACGTGACGCGCAACCGGCTGGATGTGGTGCCGAACAGCGAACTGGAAAGCGGCGGTGGGCTGCCGCCGCCAGAGGAGGTCGATGCCGACGGTCAGCGGGTGAAGATATGCCCGGCGGCGTCGTCTGTCGGCGAGGGGGACTGGCTCCAACCGACGGATCTACGAGCCCGTTCGTCGTTGACGTGTGTCGGCCGCGCGGGATCGAAGGATCGGGAGGGGAAGGCGATGCGCCCGGTCGTCACGCTGGTGTGGACGGTCCCGTTCCTGATGGCCGCGGTCGACCCGGACTCCGAGGCGGCGTTGGCGGGCCTGGACCGAGCGGTCACCACCGGCCGGTACTTCACCTCCGCCGAGAAGCCGACGTCGCATCGCCTGGACGGAATGCGGTATCCCTACTCCAAGCTGCCGATTCTGATCGCGGACCGGCCCCAGATCGAAGGGGCGCTCAGGATCGACGTGCAGCGGCTGAACCCGGGCGCGACGCAACTGGTTCGCTCCGGCTCGGACGACCAGCGTCTACGCGCGGCCCTGGGCAACGAGTCCGGCACGCCGGTCGCACAAAGAACCATGTCGATCGACGAACCCTACCGGACCATGGTCGACCGGATGCTGCGCCCCGGACAATTGGCCATCGAATACGACGTGGCGACGGCCAACACCATGTGGCTGCACTCGTTCTGGACCGTCGGACCGGCGAATACGGTGCAGGCCGAGGACGGCCTCAGTGCCCAACCGGCGCCGTACGACTTGAAGATCTGGGGCAAGGGTGCCGACGACGGCGGGTCCTCGCGTCACGTTCCGATGGAGTTCGCCGACACCGGCGTGCGTGGTGGCGTCGCCATCCATCGCAACACGGCCCGGGGGTACGACCCCCAGGCCGGGGGCGTCAACATGCCCGATACCGCGATGGGCGCGGTGGGCACCTTCGACCCGGCCAAGATCTCGCTGGGCAGCGCGTTGTCGGCGGTGCCCATGGACACGTACTTCAACCCGGGCGCCGATGGCGCGGACGAGGCGTCACGGCAGGCGTTGGGCGGCGAGCGACTGGTCCCGAACGCGAACGTCACCGGCCTGCTGAGCCAACCACCGCTGATGCTCACCACCATGGCGGCCCTGCCGGCCATCTTCGACCCCGGTGCCTACAGCACCGAACCCGCCTACCCCGAATACCAGCTCAACACCGCCGCGCCGATCAGCGTGGTACGGGTCCGGCTGGCCGGAGAGGTAGGCATCGACCCGGTCTCCCGCGAGCGGGTACGGGTCATCGCGGAGGAGATCGCGCGACGCACCGGACTGCAGGTCGACATCACGCTGGGATCCTCGCCCACCGCGATGACGGTGCACTACCCAGCGGGCAACTACGGACGGCCGGACCTCGCCGTGGCCGAACCATGGGTGCAAAAGGGCGTCGCGGCCGTGCTGGTCCACGCGGCCGACCGCAAGAGCGTGCTGCTGTCCGTACTGGTACTCGCGGTGTGCGCGCTGGCGGTACTCAACGCCAACACCGCCGCCATCCGCGCCAGACGCACCGAGTACGGCATCCTCGCCTGCCTCGGATGGAACCGGCGACACCTCCTCCAACTGATGTTCACCGAGATCGCCGGCATCGGCCTCGTCGCCGGCCTCGTGGGCACCGCGCTCGCGCTCGGGTTCGCCTTCGCCTTCGGGCTGGACATCCCGTGGAGTCACACACTGCTCGCCATTCCCGCGGCGGTGGCACTCGCCCTGCTCGCCGGTGGCTGGCCGGCCTGGCGGGCCGCCCGGCCTGATCCCGGTGAGGTCATCCGTCCCGCCGTGCTGGGTGTCGCCGTACGCCGGCAGACCCCGCGCCGGCTGTCGACCCTCGCCCTGGCGAACCTTGCCCGCACACCCGGTCGTACCGCGCTCGGCGCGATGAGTCTGATGATCGGGGTCGCCGCGCTGACCATGTTGCTGGCGATCACGTTCGCTTTCCGCGGCACGGTCACCGGCACCCTGCTCGGCGATGCCGTCACCCTCCAGGCCCGCACCGTCGACTACGTCGCCGTCGCGGTCACCATCGTGCTGGGCATCGTCTCCGTCGCTGATGTGCTCTATCTCAACATCTCCGAGCGCGCCGCCGAGTTCGCGCTGTTCGGCGCCGTCGGCTGGACCGGTGCCATGCTGAACCGGCTGGTCGTCATCGAGGCCATCGGCATGGGGGTGATCGGCGGCACGCTCGGCGCCGCTGCCGGCCTCGGCGCGGCAGCGGCCTTCGCCGGGGGCATCACCGCTCCGATCGTCTGGTGTTCCGTGGCCGCTCTGGCGTCCGGCGTTGCCGTCACCGCCCTGTCGGTGGTGGTGCCGATCGCGATGCTCCGCCGACTGCCCACTGCCCAACTGCTCGCCGAGGGATGAGCGGCAAAGGAGTAGATCCGATGCAACGGACGTCAGCTAAGGCGCTGACCGAGGTCAGCGTGCCGCTGGTGTGTCTCACGGATGTGCGGAAGACTTTCCCGCTGCCCGGCGGCGCACCGCTGGTGGCGGTCAACGATGTCAGTCTCTCGGTCGCCGCCGGCACCGCGGTCGCGTTGACCGGGCCGAGCGGCTCCGGCAAGTCCACGCTGCTGCACCTGATCGGTGCCGTCGAACGGAGCGACGGGGGCACCATCGACGTCGACGGGCAACGGGTGACTGGCTTGTCCGGCTCAGCGTTGGCCGCGTACCGGCGACGGATCGGCTTCGTGTTCCAACGGTTCCACCTGCTGCCCACGCTCACCGCTCTGGACAACGTCATGGCACCACTGATTCCGTTCCGCACCGTTTTCGACAAGGCCGCCCGGGCACGTGAGCTGCTGGCGATGGTCGGGCTCGCTGATCGGTCCGCCGCCCTGCCGTCGCGGCTCTCCGGTGGGCAGCAACAGCGGGTGGCCATCGCCCGCGCGCTCATCAACCGACCTGCCGTGTTGCTGGCCGACGAACCCACCGGCAATCTCGACAGTCAGACCGGCACCGCCATCGTCGACCTGCTGCTGCGTCTGCGCGACGAGCACGCTACGACCCTCATCATGGCCACCCATGACACCGGCATCGCCGCACGCTGCGACCGGGTTGTCCAGATGCGGGACGGATGCCTCACCAGCCTGGACGGATGAGATCCCCGGGAAGCAACTGGGCCGGTCGATGATTCGACCGGCCGATCGGCTGCGATGAGCCCTGATGGCTGTGCGCCAGCCAGCAACGGAGCCGCAGCAGGGTGGTGCGAGGACGTCAGCGATCGGGGAAGAACGTGGCGCCCTGCACGTATTCCATCGCCTTGACGAACTTGGGGTCGTGGAGCCGCTGATTCAACTCCTCCTCGGTAGGTTCCGCCACGCGCTGGTGGATCCACCACAGGTGGCCGAACGGGTCGCGGAACCGGCTGACCCGGTCGCCCCAGAACATCTCGGTCGGCGCGGTGACGACGCTCGCACCACGTTCGACGGCCCGGCGCAGTACCTCGGCGTCGTCGGCGACGTACAGACGCAGGAAGGCCGGTGTCCGTGGCCAGTGCGGCCTGTCGAACATCATCACGACCGAATCCCCGATGCGGACCTCGGCATGGCCGATCACCCCACCAACGTCCACCCGAGCCAGCTCGGTGGCGTCGAAGACACCCACAACGAAGTCGATCAACTGAGCCGTACTGCCCGCAGAGATTATCCACGGGGTCACGGTGTGGTAGCCGTCGGGCACAGCCTTCATCGCTCATCTCCTCGGTCCGGTGCACGTCCGCGCACCACCAGAGACCACGTTAGAGCTGATATAGGTCTGTCATGGTCCTACATCACCAGGCACTATGAGCAGGTGAACGACACCTCCGGCCGCTTGCTGCGACTGCTGTCCCTGCTCCAGACACCACGGGAATGGCCGGGCAGTGAACTCGCCGATCGGCTCCAGGTCACTGCACGCACCGTGCGCCGCGACGTCGATCGGCTGCGTGAGCTCGGGTATCCGGTCCAAGCCACCATGGGTGCCCACGGCGGGTACCGGCTCACGGCGGGCAAAGCGATGCCGCCGCTGCTGCTGGACGATGAGGAGGCCGTGGCCATCGCCGTCGGCCTGCGCGCGGCGGCGCGGCAGCCGGTCGCCGGCATCGCCGAGGCGTCGCTGCGCGCTCTGGCCAAGCTGCAGCAGGTACTGCCGCCACGGCTGGGCCGCCGCGTCAGCACCCTCACCGCGGCCACACCACCCACGCCAGCGGCGGCCTCGCTGGTCGACGCCACGCAGCTGACCGTCCTCGCCGCCGCGGCCTCGGCCAACGAACGGGTCCGGTTCAACTACCGCAACCACCACGGGGTCGCCACGGGGCGGATCGTCGAACCACACCGGCTCGTCGTGGTCGGCCGCCGCTGGTACCTGCTCGCCTACGACAACGAACGCGCCGACTGGCGGACCTTCCGCATCGACCGCATCGAAAAAGCGCAGAGCACCGGAACAAGGGTACCGCCGCGCCAACCACCAGCCGACGCGGCAGCATTCGTCACCACCCGACTCTACGACCTGGCACCGGTCTTCCGGGCGGTGGCGACCCTCGCCCTGCCGGCATCGCAGGCAGCCACCCGACTGGGCGACTACGCCGGCGAACTGCAGCCCCTCGACGACGGAACCTGTCGGTGGCACAGCGTCGAGGACACGATCGACTGGCTCGCCGTCCGCCTGACCCTGCTCGGCTGCGACTTCACCGTCCACCAACCAGTCGAACTGATCGACCACATGCGCCAGCTAGGCACCCGGATCACCCGCGCCGTGACCCCCGACACCTGAGATGGCCAGCCGGATCGCACCAAACTGGCCGGTACCGTGCCGAGACCGGCAGCGGCTCACCGGAACGTCCGCCAAACCACGCCAACGAAACGCAGAGCATCACGACCCGCACAACAACCGCAGAGAAGGCAGTATGAAGCGTCGGTCGGCAGCAGCGGATGTCGGACCGCCCGCCACGGCGTCCTGTCGCCGTGCGTCCATCCGGTGGAGAACGTGTACTGGCTCCACTCGGTCTGGCCGAAGCCACCGCCGGAGCTGTTCAGGCCCAGGCCGTAGGTGGCGACCTTGGTCTTGTCGAAGCCGGGCTCGTCGCCGCGCTTGCCGTTCTTGTCCACCGTGAGGCGGGGGATCAACTTCTCGTAGGTGCCGCCGTCGGTCGGGTTCCAGGTGAGGTTCTGCAGATCCTCGGTCTTGACGCCGGCTTCCTCCACCTTCTTCGTGTTGTAGAAGAGCGCGACGGTGTCGAAGTCCGACCTCCTTCAGCCTCAACGGCACCGCCTGCACCGGCGGCGTCGACCCGATCTCGTCACCGTCGGTCAGCCCATCGGTGTCAACCCCGCCCTCCACCCGCCGCCCACGACCCCGCCGGTCTCTCCGTCGCCGGAAACGGTACGTGCAACGTAACGCCGGTGGACCCGCAGGCGACGACGGCGGCCCGTAAGCTGTTGTGTTACCTGTACAGCCAGTACGGCAACCACATCCTGTCCGGGCAGCAGGAGTCGACCTGGATCGACGGGCCGGATCACGAGATCAACTATATCTACCGTCATACCGGGAAGTACCCGGCGATTCGTAGCCTGGACATGGGTGACTCGCCGACCTTCGGTAGCCGTGTGGCGGCGTGGTGGCGTTCGGGTGGTATCCCGATGGTCGGGTATCACATGGGATCGCCGGCGCAGGATTCCGATGGCTACGCCGGTTCGCCGATGAACGCGGACATCAATGCCGCCCTGACGCCGGGGACGGCGGACAACCGACGTTTGTTGCAGCGCCTCGACGCTCGTGCTCCAGCTCAATGCCGGGGGCGTCTCCTACGAGGCGTACCCGTCACTGGCGGGCACGGCGCCCGTACAGCTGACCATCCCGTTCTCGCAATGGCGGCCCGCCCCGTGGGACACCGCGAACGCGGACCGGCGCATCACCCCGGAAGACCTGCGCAACCTGTCGCAGTTCAACATCTTCGTCAACCAGGCCGACGGGGTCGGTGTGACGCGCGGATCCGTCCTGCTGGACGACCTGCGAGCCAGCTGACGCGAGCGCGCCGGGCCTGGTCATCCGCGCGGGTGACCAGGCCCGGCGCACGCCGTCTCAGCGAGTGCCGGTGACCGTGGCCCGGATCGACAGCGCGGCCGCCGAGCGGGCCCACTCGCTGAAGCCGAAGGGGACCGCCGTCAGGTCGATGAGCGCCGGATCATCCTCGTAGGTGTTCCGGAGCCCTCGGGCTACCGCGGCCTCGGCCACCTCGTAGAGGGGCAGGCCCTCGCCGGTCAGCAGGATCCGCTCCGGGTCGAGGATGTTGGCCGCGTGCCCGATGAGCACTCCCAGCGCGTATCCCGCGGCCTGGAATACCGCTTCGCTCTCCGGGTGCCCCGAACGAGCCTGCTCGACCGCCTCCTCGTAGGTCGACCGCCCGGGGAGCTGACGCATGATCATCTCGGTCATGAGGAAACTGGAGACGCAGCCGCGGTGGCCGTATCCGCACCTCGGGCCGGTCGGGTCGACCAGGAGGTGACCGAACCGGGGCGGCCGGCCGTGCGCACCCTGCACCAGGCGTCCTCCGGAGACGATTCCGAGACCGACACCCGCGCCGACCGTGATCAGCACCATCGAGTCGGCTCCGGCCCTCGCGCCGAACCAGTGCTCGCAGAGGGTGAGCGCCTGCACATCGTTGTCCACGGCGGCCGGTAGGCCGGTGGCCGCGGTCAGGGCCGAGGCGAGCGGCACTCCCCGCCAGTCCAGAAACCCGGCGTCCAGCACGACACCGTCCTGAACGGCTGAACCGAGCGTCACGCCCAAGCCGGTCAGACCGCCGGGGCCAGTCAGATCGTCGACGCCGGTCGCGACGGCGGCGACCTGCGCCACCACGTCGTCCGGCTCGGTGGACGCCAACGTCTCCTCGGCCGAACCCACCAGCGTGCCGGTCAGGTCGGTCACGGCCGCGTAGAGCCGGTCGGCGGTGAGCTTCACTCCGAGGAAGTGGTGCGACCCGCCCTTAACGTGCAGCAGTTCCGAGGGACGCCCGGTTCGCGAACGCAGCTCGGTGCCCCCCTCTGCGAGCAGGCCCGCCGCGACCAGGGTTCCGGTGAGGCGGCTGAGCGTCGGGCGGGACATCCGCAGGCGGGCCGCGATCTCGGCGCGCGGCATCGGACCGTGGACGAGGAGATCCAACAGCACCTCGCGCGCGCCCTCGGTGAGGGCCGGCCACGGCGAGCGGACTGCGGTCGACATCGGTCGAACCTTACCCCGCGGCCGTCACCGGGGAGTGCTGCCCGCCGGCGACCTGGAGGCATGGCTGGCTTGTCAGCCGTCGACGAGCTGCTGCTGATCGGGTCGATACGCAGTTGGTGACCGGAGTGCCGGATGTACCGGCTGGGGAAGTTGTAGGAGCGTAGGAGGTTCAGTTCGAGTCGGCGAACCCGATGTGAGTTCAGGTGTCTGGTCGGGTGGTTTCGTCGGCGAGGCGTTCGGCGATCCGGGGGCCGGATGCCTCGGCGGCGGCGGGGAGCAGTGGCCCGGCGGCGCTGCGTCCGGAGAACGACCGGCGGTTGGCTCGTCGGCTGTGGCTCGGGCCACCGCGTCCCGAAGGCCGGCGGCTCCTGCTCCGCACGTGGATCGGCACGCGGTGACCGGCTGTCGCCGCCGCTGCCCCGGTGCCTTTGTGTGCCGGCGGCCTGAGGACGGTGCCGTATACTCCGCCGATGCCTGAGGTGTCGGGTGACTTCGAGATCCACATTACGGCTCACGCTTTCCAGGCCGAGAAGCTGTCGGCGTTCGCCACCGAGCATGGCGTGACGTTCGTCCACATCGTGCTCGATCGCGGCGAGAACGTCTCTCAACCGATGCTCACCCTGGTCGGGCGAGGCACTGTGCCCGAGCAGCACGCCGCGGTGCAGCGTTGGCAACGCGAACTGCGCGAGGCAGGCATCTACCCGTGTCGTTCGAAGATCGAGGCGGCGCCGTGGTGCGTCGGCGTACCACAGTCGGATGAGCAGGCAGCGATCGAGCCGGATGGCCGGTACTTCGAGCATCACGTCAAACTGTTGCTGTCCAGTACGGCGCTGGCCGACCTGCTGGCTCTCACCGATCTGGCCGCGCCCCACGGGGCGCGGCTGTCACGCAACGCCCGCCGGGAGTTCGCGGACGGTGCGCAGGAACGGTTCGTCAACCAGCGCTGCCACGGTGTCGGGCTCACCACGGCCACGAAGCGGCTGAACGAGCTCGTCGAGACCCTCCGGGCCGCGGGCCATGAGCCCACCACGGTGGAGCAGGAGTACGTCGTCTTCGACAGCGACCTCCACCACGACCAGGGCTGGCTGGAACCGCCCACGCCGGGCGCGAGCGGTTGGGCAGTGGAGCGCGAGAACAGGATGAGGTCCGCGCCGGCCGGCTCCCCGCACTATCCGCCGACCTACCAGCCACTACCCGCGAGCCCGACCGTCCGCCAGAGGGCGGCGTTCGACCCTGCCCTCAAGCAGTACCTGAACGCCTACCGCGCCGGCGAGCCGGACTTCCTCGTGGCGGCCACCGGCCAGCGGTGGAGCAACGCCCGGCGCGCCGCGATGCGTCACGTCCTGGCGGCCATCGCCGCAACAGCCTGGGGTCAACACCTGGTCCTGCGCGGCAGCGTCACGATGGCGGCCTGGGTCGGCGACGCCGCCCGGGAGCCGGGCGACCTCGACTTCGTCGTCACTCCGCACACCGTCACCAGCGACAGCGCCGACGCCCGCACGCTGCTCGATGACATCAAGACCGCCGTGCGAGCCGCATCCGGCGCCGGCCTGCGACCAGACCGGATCACCGAGTCCGCCATCTGGACGTACGAGCGCGCTGACGGACGCCGCCTGGTCATCCCGTTCCACACACCGCAGGCACCGGACGGCCACATACAGGTCGATGTCGTCTTCGGTGAAAAGCTTCCCCTGCCACCAGAGGTGCTGGTACTGCCCGACGTCGACGAACCGATGCTGGCCGCGCCGGCCCCGCTGGCGCTGGCGTGGAAGTTGATGTGGCTGGCCACCGACATGTACCCGCAGGGCAAGGACCTCTACGACGCGGTCCTGCTCGCCGAACACACCACCGTCGACCAAGCCCTCGTCCGCCAGCTCATGCGACCGGAACTCGGCGCCGAAGCCGACACCTTCACCGCCGAAACCGTCCTGTCCTGGCAGGTCGACTGGACCAACGTCACCGACGAGTACCCCGAGATCACGGGCACCGCCGAGCAGTGGACCAATCGGCTGGCGCTGGCCCTCGACCGTGCCTGGACCTGACCCGGCTCACCCCTACCCACGTCACGAAACGAGGCCGTGCGACGGGTCCAGGACGCAACCTGACGCGCCCGAGCAGCCCACCGCTGGGAGGTCACACTCGGCTGGACACGCCGAACAGGTAGCGCAGCTCGTCCAGCATGACGACCAGTACGCCGGTGACCAGCGCGCCGGCGACGACCAGGACCGCTTCACCCGGGCGTACCGGTCCGGCCGGCGCGAGGGCGCCGGCGACGGCGCAGCCGATGAGGAAGGCGTTGCGCCACACATGGTGCCGACCCAGAGGTGCCGCGGCGCGGCCGAAACAGCGGCAGGTGCCGCCGCCGCGCCGCAGGTTCGCGACGATGGCGGCGGTGAAGGCGAGCAGCAGGGCGGCGGACGCGAGGAAGCCGGCCGGCGGGAACACCGCCAGCAGGGCGACCGCGGTGAACTCGGCGGCGACCACGGCCGCGGCGAGTGGGCCGGCCGGCCGGTAGCCCATGTCGCGCACCGAGCGGGTGAACCCGCGGTAGGCGTCGCGGCCGGAAACCTTGCCTACCGCCGCCACCAGCAGGACCGTGCCGAGCAGCACCCGGCACCCGATCTCGACGTACATGTCATCGCCTCCCTCGGGCCACGCCGAGGATCGCCTCACGGGGCACCACCCCGAAGTGTCGCGAGTCCTGGCTGTGGGTGTTGTCTCCGCGCACCGTCACGGCGCCGTCGGGTTCGAGCCGGTGCACGCTTTTGACCATCCACGCCAGGTCCGCGTCCGGGACGACGTCACGGGCCCGGAAGACGACGAGGTCACCGACGGCCGGCCGCCGCCCGACGCGGACGACGAGCCGGTCCCCGTCGCGCAGCGTCGGCGCCATGCTCTCCCCGCGTACGACCACCAGGCGCCAGCGACGGCGCAGCCAACCGGTCATGTCGCCGCCAGTTGGTAGCCGTCGGCCTGGAGGCGGAACAGCCGCGCGTACTCGCCGTCGGCCGCCATCAGCTCGTCGTGCGCGCCCGACTCGACGACGCGTCCGGCGTCGAGCACGACGATGCGCCGCGCGTCGCGCAGGGTGCCCAGCCGGTGGGAGATCAGCAGCCCGGTGCGGCCGTGGCGGATCCGGGCCAGCGAGGCGTGCACGCGGGCTTCGGCATCGGCGTCGAGCCCGGAGCTGGGCTCGTCCAGGACGAGCAGGTCGGCGTCGGCGCGCATCAGGGACCGGGCCAGCGCGACCCGCTGCCACTGCCCGCCGGAGAGGGTCACCCCGGGCTCGCCGTCCTGGTCGGCGAAGGTACGGCTGAGCAGCGTGTCGTAGCCGTGGGGCAGGGCGCGGAGGCGCTCGTGGATCTCGGCGCGCGCGGCGGCCTCCTCGACCTGCGCGGTCGTGTGCGGCAGCCGGCCGATGCCGACGTTCTCCGCCGCGGTCAGGTCGTAGCACATGAAGTCCTGGAACACCGCCCCGATCCGCTGGCGCAACGTCTCGACCCGCAACTCGCGCAGGTCCACGCCGTCCCAGGTGATCCGGCCACGGTCGGGGTCGTAGAACCGGCAGAGCAGCTTGACGAGGGTGCTCTTGCCGGCGCCGTTGAGGCCGACGAGGCCGACGGCCTCACCGGCGGTCAGCGTGAGGTCGACGCCCCGCAGGATCCAGGGGCCGTCCTCGTCGTAGCGGAACCACACGTCCTCGAACGTGATCGCGGTGCGCAGCGGCGGTGCCGGCAGGGTCCCGTCGGCCAGGTCGGCGGGACTGTCGAGAACGGCGACGTAGTGCCGGAACAGCCGCACGGCCGTGCCGGCCTCGCCGAGCTGACCGGCGATGCCGGCCAGGCCGCTGTGTGTCGCGCCGAGAGCGGCCAGCAGGAGGGTGAGGTCACCGAGGCTGAGCCGGCCACGGACCGCGGCGTTCACCGCGATCACCGTCGCGGCGAGCGTCACGGCGGCACCGGCCAGCGCCCAACAGGTCTGCACCACCGTGGCGTGCCGCGCGGCGGCCAGCTCGATCCGGGCTGCCCCCCGCACGGCGCCCGCGAGCCGGCCGTGGAAGAACCGGCCGAGGTCGTAGAGGCGCACCTCCCGGGCGGCGCGCAGGTCGGTCAGCACGGCCTGGAACAGGAACCGGGCCCGGAACAGACCGGCGCTGTCCTCCACGGCCCGCGCGGCCCGGCGGGACAGTCGCAGCTGGATGAGGAACTCGGGCACGGCCACGGCGAGCAGGAGCAGGCCGGCCGGCGGCCACAGGGACGTCAGAATGGCGGCGAAGCCGCCGATGGTGACGACGTTCTGGGCCACGTCGACCGTGAACATGACGACCGCGTAGGGCGCCTGGTTGGCGGCCTGCTGGGCCAGCGCCAACCGGTCGCGCAGGGCCGGCTGCTCGAAGGGGCCCAGGCCGAGGAAGCTGTTCAGTTTCCGGTACAGCCGCACGTCGGCGGCGATCGTGATCGCGTTCTGCAGCGCCGTGGTGAAGTAGCCGGACAGGCGGCTGGCGATTGCCGCCAGTGCCCCCAGGACGGCGATCGCCACGGCGTACCAGGTCGCGGTCGACGGGTTGGCCGAGCGGCCCCTGCTGACCTCGTCGAACAGCAGCTTCGTGAACCAGGCGATGCCGACCGGCGGCGCCGCGCCGACGAGGACCAGAGCGACCATGGCGGCGAGCGCCTTCGGGTCGGCGCAGCCCAGCCGCAGGGCGGCTCGCAGGGTGGCCACGCTCAGGCCAGGACCGGAAGCTGGTGGCTGGAGTCGACGACGACGCCGTCGACGACCGAGAGCACAGCGGGGAACCCCTTGACCTGGAACTCCTTCTCGGCCTGCGGCTCGGACATGGTGGCCGTGTCGAAACCGGTGAGGCGGGGAGCCATCGCCGCCGTCTCCGCCGGCGTGCCGATCATGAACACGAGGGTGTCGTGGCGGTAGCGGTCGGCGTCGGCGGTGAGAGCGTCCAGGAGAGTCTGGCAGGGTGGGCAGGTGGGGGTCAGCATGACCACCGTGCGCCGGCCGGTGGTCAGGTCGGCGTGCGGGAAGCCGGTGACGTCCAGGCCCGGGGCGGGCAGCACCTCGGGGACGGGCTCGCCGTCGTGGGCGTGGCCGGCCTGCATCTCGCGCAGTCGCCGGGCGAGGGCCAGGGTCAGGACGAGGTTGAGCACGGCGACCGCGCCGACGACAGCGACAGCGGCGTAGGCGAAACCCGACATGGGAACTCCTCGGCGAGTCAGAGGGGTGGGGGCCGCGCCGGCCGGCGCGGCCCCCGGGAAAGTCAGGTCAGCAGACGCCGGCCTTCTTGACATAGCAGATCGCCCGCGACGTCGAGGTCACGCACGCGCCGTTGCAGTTGTAGTAGCCCTGCCGGTAGCGGCGGAAGTAGTCGCCGCCCGAGCAGTAGCCGTCGGACGCGACGCACGAGCACTTCTGGCCGTGCTCCGGCACGCAGGCGCCGGCCACCTCGCGGCCGAGCACCTTGCCGAGGACGGCGTCGCCGACGCGGGCAATGATCTTGGTCATGGCAGACCTCCTTTGTGGGTGGTTGCCGATCACTGTGCTGGACGCCGCTGCGCTTGCCCTGCGCTTCTACTGCGCGCGGGCTGCGTCCCGCCAGTGGGCCAGCCGTTCGCGCAGGTCATCGGCGTACGCGGCGTTGAAGTGCTCGAAGGTGCGCAGCGCCTCCCCGCCCAGCGCGACGGCCCGGTCGTACCTGCCCAGGGCGGCCTGCGCCCGCGCCAACAGGCTCAGCGAGTTCGCGAGCGGGAACGGCTGCCCGATGCCGCGCAGCATCGCCACCGAGCCCTCCAGTTCGGCCACCGCCTGACCGGCGTCGCCCTCCTCGAGGTGCACCTTCCCGAGCAGCCGGCGGGAGATCGCCTCGCCCCACTCGTGGCGCATCTCGCGGAACGCCGACACCGTACGGGTCAGCAGCCGGCGTGCGGCCACGCTGTCCCCGCAGGCGAGATGCGTCGCGGCCAGCGCCTGCTCGGCGGTGGTCACGCTCATCCGGTCACCGAGCCGGCGAGCGGCGGTCACCGCCTGCCGCAGCTGCTCCAGCGCCTGCGACCACTGCTCGGCATGCCGATGCAGCAGCCCGATGCTCTCCCGCGCGAGCGCCTCGCCCCACAGGTCGCCGCCATCCTCGAACAGCCGCAGGGCCGCGGCGTAGGCGGCGTGGGCGAACGGGGAGGTGTGCTGGTACTGCCCGTGCTGCATGCCGAGGGCCAGCAGCACGTGCCCGCCGACCGGGCCGACCGGCCAGTGCGCGGCGCACAACCGCACCATCAGCAGCAGCGCGGCGTCCGCCTCCCGCAACCGACCGAGCTGACGGCAGCACAGCGAGTAGCCCTGCAACGCGACGAGCCGGTGCGCCAGTGCGTCGCGATCACCACGGCGCTGCCCACCCAGCGGCCCGCAGCCGTCCCGATGTGCCGCGCGCAGCAGCGGAACGGCTTCGGCGTGCCGGTTCAACACCCGGTAGGCCGTGCCCAGGTGGAGCCGCAGCGACATGCGGGTCGGCAACGGCAGGTCGGCGTGATGGTCGAGCACGCCGCGCAGGCAGTCGACGAACTCGGGCAGGTGTTGGCTGCGCATCATCGCGAAATTGCCCATCGTGCGGGCCAGCCGTCCGGCCAGGTCGACCGCGCCCAGCCCCAGCAGGTCCCGCACCGCCGCGACCAGGTTCTCCAACTCCGCCTCGAACCAGTCCACGGCGTCCCCGGCGTCGATCACGCACCCCACGTCCGCGACCGGCAGGGCCTTGCAGGGCAGTGACGCGGCGGCGCGCTCGGCGTACGCGTGCAGCCGCGCGTACCAGGTGATCACCTCATCGGCGGTGACGTCGGTGCGCTCCCGGGCCTGCAACCGGACCAGGTCGTGCATACGTACCCTGCCGTCGGGATCGGCGGTCAGCAGGTGGGACCGGCACAGCTGTTCCAGCAGCGGCTCGGTGGTCTCGTCCCACATACCGAAGCTGCGCAGCGACGTGCGGCTGAGCACCGCGAGCAGCCGCGCGGCGGGCGGTGGCAAACGCTCGAGGCCGACGGTGAAGCTGGTGCGCACGTCGAGCCCATCGAGCGACAGCTCGTCGAGGCGGCGCCGCTCGTCGCGCAGCCGGTCGCGCAGCCGTGCCACGGTCATCGCGTCCCGCTCGGCCAGCCGCACGCCGGCGATGCGCAACGCCAGCGGCAGACGGCCACACAACTCCACGACGTCGGCTGCCGCCGCGGCCTCCCGGTTGATCCGCTCGGCACCGGCGAGCCCGGCCAGCAGGTCCAAACCGTCGTCGACCGGCAGGACGTCGAGTGTGACGACCTGGGTGCCCGGCAGCCCGGGCAACGCCGCGGTGCTGGTGATGAGGGCGCTGCCGCCGGCGGGCGGAAGCAGAAGGCGCACCTGGGCCGCATCCGCCGCGCTGTCCAACATCACCAACATGGGCTGGTCGGCGAGCACGGACCGGTACAGCGCCGCGCGTTCCTCGGCCGCTACCGGGATGGCCTCGCCGGCCACCCCGAGGGCACGCAGAAAGGCGCCGAGCACCGCGCCGGGTCGTGCCGGGTCCGTGGTGTTGCCGCGCAGGTCCGCGTACAGGCACCCGGCGGGAAAACGATGGCGGCACTCGTGGGCCGCCCGCAGCGCCAGCGTGGTCTTGCCCGTTCCCGCAAGCCCGGTCACGACGACGACCTGAGCAGCCCCGGCGGCTGATGGGGGCCGGCCCAGCAACGACAGCAGCAGCCCGAGTTCCTTGTCCCGCCCGACGAAGTCACCGGTGACGCCGGGGAGCTGGTTGGGACGTACCCATGCTCGCGGGGGCGTGTCCTGCTCGCTGCCGAGGATCTCCCGGTGCAGCTGCTGCAGCTGCGGTCCCGGGTCGATGCCGTGCTCGTCGGCGAGAATCCGGGCCCCGTCCCGGTACACGGCGAGCGCCTCCGCCTGCCGGCCGCTGCGGTGCAGGGCCACCATGAGCTGGCCGCGCAGCCGTTCCCGCAGCGGCTGGTCACGCACCAGTGTGGTCAGCTCCGGCACCAGCTCCTGATGCAGACCGAGCGACAGCAATGCCTCGACGCGCAGCTCGATCGCTTGCTGACGCAGCTCGCGAAGCCGGTCGCGCTCGAAGTCGACCAGTCGTGCACCGACGTCGACGAACGCGTCGTCGCGCCAACGCGCCAGCGCGCGGTCGAGCAGCTCCACGGCACGCCGGGCGTCGGTGGCGGCCGCAGCGGCCTGCACCTCGGCGCCGAACTCCGCCGCGTCCACCACCACCATGGCGTTCAGCTCGTAACCAGGTGACCTGGTGAGGATCAACTCCGGCGTCGCACTGCGCCGGACCGAGGCGACGACCGCCTGGACCCGGTTACGCGCTCCTGCGGGCGGGTGGTCCGGCCAGAGACCGTCGATCAGACGGTCGACGGAGACTATGCGTCCACGATGGGCTGCCAGGCCCGCCACGAATGCCCGTTCCAGCGGGGCGAGCGGCACAGCTACCCCGTCGACGCTCAACTGGATCCGTCCGAGGACGCCGATCCGATACCCGCACACCGCGCAAAGCTAGCGCGGTGTGCACCGGTTGCGTCTCGGGGTACCTGTGCCGGCGCTGGCGCAGTTCTGCGTTGGTATGTCGATCAGCCCAGCCCGGCGAGGAACGCCTGGATGGCCGCGATTCCGCAGCGCAACTCCTCGTCGTTCAGGTGGCCGAAGGCCAGCACGATGCCGGCGGGCGAGTTCGCGGGGTCGACCCGGTAGAACTCGGCCAGTGGGGTCACGGCCACGCCGAGCCCGGCCAGCCGGGCCACCATGGCGGTGGCCAGTTGCTGGGGCAGCAGCAACGTCGCGGTCGACCCGCGGGGGCCGATCATGACGCGGACGGGGTGCGGCACCGGGTCGAGTGCGGCCCGCACCTGCTCGCGCCGCTCGGTGAAGAGCCGGCCGATCCGCGTGGCTCGGTGCACGAGTACACCGTCCCGCAACAGCCGGGTATACGCGGCCTGGGTGGTACGGGCGACCGGCCCGTCGTCGTCGCCGATCAGGTCCGCGATGCGCGGCGTGAGCTCGCGCGGTATCACCAGATACGCCAGGCCGGGGGGAGCGAGACTGTCACCGATCGTGCCCGCCATGGCCACCCGCTGTCCGCCGGCCAGACTGAACAGCGCCGGCAACGGCAACCCGTCACCGGAACCGGCCTGTTCCGTATTGATGTCGACCAGATATCCGCCGGTGCGGAAGGCCCAGTCCACCAGGGCATGACGTTGGTCCAGCGTCAGTACCGTGCCGAGCGGATGGTTTCCCTCCGCGAACACCACCGCGACGTCGGCGGCGTCTGCCTGTTGCGGGACCGCATTCTCCGGCAGGGCGCCGACGGTCCAGCCGGCCTGCCGTCCAGCCAGCACCGGATAGGCCGGTGCGGGCTGCTCCACCGCAATCCGGCGGCCCACCGACTGCGCCTGGCCGATCGCCTCGAACAGCAGCCAGCAGGCCTGACGTAGCCCGGACGCCACGACCACCTCGTCGGCGTCCACTCTGATGCCCCTGGTGCGGCGCAGGTGCGCGGCGACGGCCTCCCGCAGGGTGGGCATACCCAGTGGTGCCGTCTGATCCAACGGAGGCTGGTAACTGGCCTCCCGCCACGCGGCACGCCAGGCGGCCAACGGAAACGCGCGGGTCGGGGCGGGGCCGGGGGTGAAGTCGCACACCCGACGGGCCGGTGCCGCCAGTGCCCTGCGTGGGCGTCGCGTCGGGTCGATCTGCAGTTGCCGGACGTAGGTGCCCGAGCCGGGCCTGCTCTCCACCAAACCCTTGGCCAGCAGTAGCTCGTACGCCGAGATGACCACGCCCCGGGACACGCCCAGCAGCCGAGCCAGGTCCCTCGTCGACGGCAGCCGCGTCGCGGGAGCGAGCTGACCTCGGTGAATGGCGCGGGCCAGTTGGGTCACCAGTTGCTGAGGCAGATGCTCCGTGCGCTCGCGGCGCAGGTTGATGTGGACGGTGAGCTGATCGGCTCCGCGCATGTTTCCCCCATTGTCTCGACGGCTGTCCGACCCGCGATGGTCGACCGGCCCGGCCCCCCCAAGACTTTGGTCGGCGCCGCGCTCCGGTCACCGGGCACGGCGCCACGCCGCTGTGACCTGGGTAACCGCCTGTCGATGCAGGTCAGCGGCGCGCTTCGGCGGGGACGGGCCGAGCCCGCCCAGGGACAGTGCCACGCGCTCCGGCTGATCCGGCGCGATTCTGGACGCGGCTGGACAACGCTGGACACCGGGTGGTCACGACGCGGTCAGCACTGCGCGCAACGCCGTCAACCGGGCGTCCCCCGCGCCGCCCTGGCGTTCCTCCGGCGCGCACGCCGATCTTGACCATCGGCTGGTACGGTGACCGCGGCCGCCGCGACCGCGGACCTGGACCGTCGGCACACCGGTTCGCGGCACCTCGCGGGCTACGGGCGGCGCCCAGCTGAGTTCGGACATCCGACGGCCATGGACGCTCTGACCGCCCTGTGGGTCGCGGCCACCGACCTGGACCGTCCACGGCGGTCGTCGCCGCGCTGCGGGCATTGCGTCCCCGACAGGGTGATGCCCCTGACCCCAAGACTGCCGAAACCACCTGAGCAGGGTCTCTATCGGACGTTGGCGTGCGCGACGCACTGCCATGGCTCGAGTGCTCGCCCCGAGGTCAGAGCCGGTCAGGCGGGATGGCGGCGGTCCACAACAGCACGCCGGGTCCGCGCTCGAACCACCACACCTAGCGGGCGGAATCAACCAACGAAACACCCCGACCGCTACGTGCGAGCACGTAGCGGTCGGGGCGGCGGTGTCAGCAGACCGACTTCGGCCGCTGCAGGTTGTCGAGCAGGCGCGCCACGACGGCAGGGGCGCTGGCGAGCGAGAAGTGGTCGACGCGTGGGTTGTCGGAGAACTCGAAGCGGTGGCACGGCATGGTTGCCCAGGGTGCGATCGCGTCGTTGGTGATGTCCTCCTGGTTGCCGTCACCGTTGCGGAAGAACAGCTCGGCCGTTGCGGGGTCGAGCACCTGCCCGACCCTGAGGTTGGGCAGCGTCACACCGACGACCGTGGGCAGCCCCGAACCCTTTTCCGCGTAGACGTCGACGCCGGGGAACGAGGCCGGGTCGGCGAACTTCACGAAGCCGGTGTAATAGGGTGCCAGGTGCCTCGCGAGGGGCATGTCGGCATGCTCGAACAGCCTGAGGTTGTCCTTGGGTGTGTAGTCCGCCATCGGTGCCGTGGTGCGAACCACCAGCTCACGGTTGCCGAAGACGGCCGGGTCGGCGGCGCTCATGTACGTCGACGGGTGCGACTGGTACATGAGCGCACTGCTCCGCGCGTTCCCCTCCGTGCTCGGGTACGAGAAGTCGGTGACGTTGAGTCCGGTGAAGAAGACCCCGTAGAGCAGCCCCTGCCCCGGCCAGTTGCCAGCCAGCGCCGTGAACCCGTGAATGTACTTGGTGCGCCAGCTCTTGCTGGTGTGGGTCAGCAGGTACTGGGCGTAGAGCGGGCCGTTCGAGTGGCCGACCAGATGAACGGGGGTGTTGCTGTTGTCGTGGTACGTCCGCTCGATCAACGAGATCGTCCGCTTGAGGAATCCGCCCTGGTCGGGGGTGCGCCGGGAGTCGTAGCCGGCAACGCGGATGTCCTTGTTGCGCACGTAGCCCTGCCCCTCCAGGGCCTCGTAGAGCGGCTCGTAGAAGGGCGCGCTCTCCGTGCGTCCGTAGTGCTTGATCTCGACCTTGACGCCGGGCTGGTCGCTGAAGCGCTCCGCCATGGGCTTGGCCGGGTCGGGGTCGTACGTGAAGGTCATCAGCCTGTCCCGGCAGACCTGGCTGAAGCGGGAGGTGGTGTCGTTGCCGAACCAGTCCTCGAAGTACCCCGTCGTCGGGCAGCGCGGATGGCTGTACTGCCGGTCAACGTTCACCTTGAGTTTGGTGAAGTGGAAGGCCGGAAAGACGACAACCGGTGTGCGGGTGGCGCTGCTGGCGACGCGTTCCTCGGCAACCGCCGTGGTGCTCGAAGCGAGAAGCCCCACCGCGGCGGTCAACGCCACCACGGCGGTCCGGATCCTACGTCTCACGTTTTCTCCCCCTAACTGCCCGTACGCTTGGCGTTTCGCGGGCGGTCGCAATACCTGATCTCACTCGCCGAGTGGCCCGATCCGACCGTCACCGGAGCCGTCCTGCTCGCCCACGCTCGCTTTTCACCTCTCGGCCAGTGCGTGATCTCAAGCATCGGTGCCGGTTGGCGGTCGTAGCGGACCACTTCGCCGCCGGAACCGGGGGACCAGACGCGGCGGCCCGGTGCGGCCGGCGAGCGTCGTCCTCCTGACCGCCGACGCGAGTGGTCCTGTCCAATGCCCGCCGAACTGGTCCGTCGAGCGGCGCTGGCCCGGATCACGATGGGACGGTCACCAACTTCCCTGCCGGAGGAGCACCATGAACCGCATCCGTATCCTCACCGCCCTCGCCGCGCTGCTGTGCCTCGCGACGGCGGGCTCGGCGACCGTTGCCACGACGCCGGCCGCCGCCGTTTCGGCCCCCGCTGCGACCGAGGCCCCGACCTGCGAGGTCGATCTGCTCACCTTCGGGGGCTTTCAGGTGTTCATCTCGGTCGCGAACACCACCACCGCTCCGCTGACGAACTGGACGGTCCAGTTCACGCTGCCGACGTCGTCCAGGATCGAGTCCCGGTTCAACGGCACGATCACGCTCAACGGCACGGCCGGCACCTTCCACCCGGCCTCTTGGATCGCCACGCTTACGCCGGGCACCGAGGCCAACGTGGGCTTCGGTGGCAGCGGGACGGCTCCGACCGCCTTCGCCCTCAACGGCGTACCCTGCACCTGGGTCTAGCTAGCGCGACCGGGACAGACGTCGGGTCCGCGCTGGTTCGCCGAGCGTCCGATCGGCGGTCCGGGTCACCGCCGAGGGCTCGCATAAGCTACTTGGGCCACACGGGTATCGCGGTCATCCCAACCCCACCCGGCCGCAAACGACGCCGATCAGGGTCGGGCGGGCGGCGCGTGCCGGACCGGTCGCCGGCACGCGCCGGGTCTGGCTCAGGCGCCGCAGTAGAGGAGGCGGTTCGGCGTGCCGGCGACCACTCCGCCGACCACGCCCGTCGTCGCCCGGCTGGTCAGGTAGCTGGCGACCTGGGCGGGGGTCCAGGTCGGGTTCGCCGAGAGGGCGAGCGCGGCGCATCCGGCGACGTGCGCGGCGGCCATCGAGCTGCCGCTGATGGTGGTGGCCGCGCTGTCGCCGGTGTGCCAGGTGGACGAGATGTTGGCCCCGGGGGCGTAGAGATCCAGGCAGCTGCCGTAGTTGCCGCTCGGCATCCGCGCGTCGGACGACGTGGTGCCCGCGACGGTGATCGCACCCGGCACCCGCGCCGGCGAGTAGTTGCAGGCGCTGCCAGCCGAGCTACCCGCCGCCACCACGTAGGTGATGCCCGAGGAGATCGAACGGGTCACCGCGGCGTCCAGGGCCGAGTTGGCCGCCCCGCCGAGGGCCATGAGTGCCACCGCCGGCCGGACGGCGTTCCCGGTGACCCAGTCCACCCCTGCGATCACCGCCGCGTAGCTGCCGCTGCCGTTGCAGTTGAGCACCCGTACCGGGTGGAGCCGGACCTCCTTGGCGACTCCGTACCGGGTTCCTCCGACGGTGCCGGCCAGGTGCGTGCCGTGGCCGTTGCAGTCGTCGGCGGGCAGCGCGCTGTCGACCAGGTCGGCCCCGCCCCCCGCGCGGCCGCCGAAGTCGGTGTGCGTGCTCCGCAGGCCGGTGTCGATGATGTACGCGTGCACGTTGTGCGCGGTGTTCGGATAGGCGTACCGGCCGTCCAGCGGCAGGCTGCGCTGATCGATCCGGTCCAGCCCCCACGAGGGCGGGTTGAGTTGCACGCCGGGCCCGATGAGGGGTGTCGTCCGGTTCTGCTCGACGTACGCCACGGCCGGGTCGGCGGCGAGGCGACGGGCCGCCCGCTCCGGCATGCGTACCTCGAATCCGGCCAGGGCGTGGCGGTAGACGTGGCCGATGGTGCCGCCGTGGCGGGCCTTCAGCCGGTCCGCGACCCGGGCGACCTCGGCCGGGGCACCGACCCGGGCTGTCGGGCGCACCAGTTCGTCGCGGAGCACGACGATGAAACTGCCTGGTACGGCGTCGGTGCCGCCGACGTGGCGGATCGTCCCCGCGGTCGCGGTCGCGGTGGCCGCGAGGGCGTCGCCACCCGGGGCCAGCACGGCGGTCAGCGCGACCACCAGGGCGATCGCGGGAAACCGGCCCCGGACACGTGAGCCTGTCATCTGCGGTCCTCCTCCTGTGGGGCCTTTCCGGGCGACGTGTGGCTCACTCCGGATGCGGCCTGGACATAGGAGGAAGGTAGCCGATGCATTCATAATTATGAATCAGATGGACGACTGGTCACCGAGCGTGCGTCGCCCCGCGACGAGCGACGTGGCCCTGTCGTGATCCGCGGCGTCGTCGGTTCCGGCGTGACGGGTGAGTGCTCGTCCCGGCCCAGGCGGCCGCGGTTCAGTTCGGGTACGGGCGAATGCCGGCGGCCATCTCGGCAGTGGTGTGTGCCCGCAGGTCCGGATGAGGCGCACCGGTGACGCGTGCCGCGACAGCTCGTACATGGTCTTCGGCCGGGTCCACCAGCCCGTCGTATATCGCCACGAACACCTCGCGTGCCCGTGCGCGTGGCCAGTCGGGCGGCATCAGTTCGGTGGGGAGCATGGGGTCGAGGACGGGGATGCGACGGAAGACGTCCATCACCTCGGTGCGGGCCCGTAACGCGGCGGTACCGGTGACAGCCCCGGCCGCGATGCGGCGCAGCAGCGGGGCCCAGCGCTGGATGAACCCCGCGTACTGCTCGGCGATGGCCGGCAGATCCCACGCGCTGACCGGATGACGGTCCGTCTCCGTCTCCAACTTCGTGTGCTGCGCGCGGAACACGGTTACCGCCCCGCGTGCCAGGGCGGCCAACTCGGCTCGCCCCTTGGCGTCCAACGGGTGTGGCAGAACCCAGACCCCGTCGTACAGTGGCGCGAATCCGTGCCAGCGCAGGCACACCCGCAGCGCCCGCCGCCGTGTGCTTTCCCTCTCGGGCATGGAGAAGGCCACCACGGTCCACGACCCGTCCCAGGATTCCGGTTGCGTGGCCAGAGCCGCGATCGAGGCGCCGCCCATCGAGAGGTCGACGGCGGCCGGCTCCGTCAGACGGTATGAGCTGTACCGACCCTGCCGGCTGCCCTCCAGTACGCCCCTGCGGGCGAGCCTGCTGATCGTTGTCCGGGCGGCACCGCTGCTCACCCCGAACTCGCCGAGCAGGGCCACGATCACCGCCGACGGCAGCCAGGCGCGGGTGCGCGCCGTGTAGTCGGCGAGCAGCGTCACCGCGAGGCCCTGAGCGGAGCTGCCAATCTGCCGGCGCCGTCGTCGGGGCGATCCGCCGGGTGCCTCGGGAAAGATCTCCTCGATGTTGAACGGGCGTACCACAGAGTGCTCCCCGGGGCGCGGGTGAGTGCGGGCGTACCGACCCTAACGCCGGCCCGCGAAGGGTGGACACAGCACCGGGCTGTGCGCCCGGCCGGCGGACTCCGGAAGCCGGATCGTGTGGCGCTCCTGCCCGGGCGGGGGAGGGGCGCAGGGGTAAGCGGTAGCAGCGTGGTCAGGACGAGAAGGGTGACCGGGAAGCGCCGCCGCAACCGCGACATGGCTGCGTCAGCGGCATCGAACACGGCGTCCACCCTGTCGACACAAGCAGCCCTCCGCCACGGCCTCAAGGCGGTGAACTCGCCACACGCTGAATGTAGTAATTTGCCCTCTAATGATCGTTATGCAGAGAGTGGGTGTGGGGTGTCGGGCTACACGGTCCTGGAAGTGCCGCAGTGGCAGGGGTCGGGCTCGCGTGGCGCGTACCGGTTGCGGCAGGGCGCGTCCGCGCTGGCCGGGCTCTTTCCCGGCGGGCAACGGATGCGAGTCGACACGGACAACCAACCGGGCGGTCCCCGCGACGGCGTCGCCGCACTCGACACACTCGCGGCGAACCTGCACGCGGTGCGCGCCGCGCACGTCCACGCCCGGGCGCGTGGGCGGGCGGTTGTGACCGTCGGCGGGGACTGCGGTGTCGACCTCGCCCCCGTCGAGGCGGCCTTGGCTGCCCACGGCGACCGGCTGACCGTGGTGTGGTTCGACGCGCACGGCGACGTGAACACCCCGGCCACGTCGCCGTCCGGCGCGTTCCACGGCATGATCTTGCGTGCCTTGCTCGGGGACGGCCCGAGCCAGCTGGCCCCGGCCAGGACGTTGCGGCCGGATCAGGTGGTGCTGGCCGGTGTACGCGCGCTCGATCCCGGGGAACGGGCGTTCGTGACTGAGCATCGGATCCGGCACGTCGCGGCGGCGGGTCTGGCCGATCCGTCCGTACTGTTGGACGAGGTCGCCGCCACCGGTGCTGACGCTGTCCACCTCCACATCGACCTCGATGTGCTGGACCCGGAGGTGTTCGGCGCTGTCGGCACGCCCGAGCCGGGCGGTCTGACCCTCGAACAGCTCGTTAACGCCGTGCGCTACCTTGCCTCGCGTTACACCCTCGCCGGACTCTGTCTTGCCGAGTACGAGCCGCGAGACGACGGCGACCTCGAGGTCCTCACCAGCCTGATCACCGCACTGGCGTCTGTTCTGGACGGCGGCGCTGCCAACAGCACGGTGCAAGAAGTCGAACGCCTTCCCGCGAGGGCGTGGCCGGCTACCCGCACCGTGAGCCGCGGGGGTTGACCACCGCGTCTGGCGCTGCTGTTCGTCGCCATGCTGACGGCGCGCGGCGGAGATGCCGTTCGCGGCGAGTCAGCTCGCCACCCCGGCGGCGCACCGGAGCAGGTTCATGGCGCCATGGGTAGGTCGGCTGTCGCGATCCCCCTGGGCCGACGGCCCGCCAGAGGCCGGCGGGCCGTCGGCGCGGTGGCCGATCTTCCTTGTGCGTCACACGCGCCGACTCCTGCGCAGCGCCGCCAGGCTGAGTGCCAGCCCGACCAGTGCCACCACGCTGACGAGGTTGACGCCAGGGCGGAACTGGCTGAAGTCAGCCACCTGGCCGGCCACCTCGTCGCCGGACACCAGGGCGGTGACGACGGCGAGCACCAGGGCGGCACCCACCTGACCCGAGGTCTGCACAAGGCCCGAGGCCAACCCCTGTTCGGAGTCGTCGATGCCGTCCGTGGCCTGCGCGGTGATCGAGCTGAACCCGAAGGCGAAGCCGCCGCCGAGCAGAAGCATGGTCGGCAGGATGGTCAGCAGGTAGTGCGGCGTGTCCCCGGCGGTCAGCAGGAACCACAGGTAGCCCAGGGCCAGTGAGACCATGGCGGCCAGGATCACCCGGCCGGTGCCGTAGCGGTCGATCAGGCGGGCGACGAACGGTGCGCCGAAGGCGACCAGCAGCCCTGCGGGCAGCAGGGCCAACGCCATCTGCAGTGGCGACCAGCGCAGCACGTTCTGCAGGTAGAGCGTCATGATGAACTGGAAACTGAGGTAGCTGCCGAACAGCGCGACCATACTGACGTTGGCCCGTACGACGGTGGCGGAACGCAGGATGCCGAGTCGGATCAGCGGGTGTCGCACCCGACGCTCCGTGGCGACGAAGCCCACCAGCAACAGGACGGCGGCGACGGCGGCGGCCAGCGTCACCGGGTCGAACAGGCCTCGTTCCGGAGCGGCGACCACGCTGTACACGGCCGCGAGCATTCCGCCGGTGAGAGTGAGCGCGCCGACCAGGTCGTGCCCGCCGTTGGCGGCGGGCCGGTCCCGTGGGATCAGAGCGAGGCCGGCGATCAGGGCCGCCACTGCCAGCGGTACGGGGATGAGGAACGTCCATCGCCAGCCCAGGCCGGTGAGAAGCCCACCCATGATGAGCCCGCTGGAGTAACCGCTCGCGCCGAACACGGTGAAGATGGAGAGCGCCCTGTTCCGGGCCGGCCCGGCGGGAAACGTGGTGGTCAGGATGGACAGGGCGGTGGGTGCGGTGAAGGCGGCCGCGAGCCCCTTGACGAAGCGGGTGGCGATGAGCAGTGTGCTGTCGTCGACCAGACCGCCGACCAGGGACGCGGCGGCGAAGACGCCCAGCGCCACCAGGAAGGTCACCCGCCGGCCGAGCAGGTCCGCGGTGCGGCCGCCGAGCAGCAGCAGCCCACCGTAGCCGAGGACGTAGCCGTTGACGATCCATTGCAGGGAGGCGGTGGACAGGTTGAGGTCGGCTCCGATGGAGGGTAGGGCCACCCCGACCATCGAGACGTCGAGTGCGTCGAGGAACAGCACGGCGCACAGCACGGCGAGGAGTCCCCAGAGCTGCGGCGTCCACTGCGTCCTGGTGCGGGTGGGCGTGCGGGTCGGCATCGAACCGGCCGGTCTCGTCATGACCGGCGTCGTGCCGGTGGCGTTGTCGATCACGAGAGGGACGTTAGATGCAGACGCATCTAATGTCCATGCACCTTATGCGATTGCATATAATTAGGTGTACGAAGCTCACGACCGGGAGTACGATCCGCGCGATGACGTCCGAGGTTGCCCTGATCGAGCGCTGGCGCTCGTTGCTGACCAGCTACAACCGCGTCGCGGCCCAGCTCGACCGCGCCCTTCAGGACCGGCATGGTCTCACCCTGACGGAGTTCGAGACGCTCGACCGGCTCGTGGGCCGGGATGGTGAGAAGCGTCGCATGCAGGATCTGGCGGGCGACATGTATCTCAGCCAGAGCGCACTGTCCCGCACGGTGGACCGACTGGAGAAGCGCGGCCTGGTGCTGCGCGCGATCTGCGAGGCCGACCGCCGTGGCGTGTTCGTCGCCGCGACCGAGGAGGGCGTACGGCGACACACCGAGGCCCGACGCACCTATCTCGCCGTACTGGCTGATCATCTTCCGTCGAACGCTCCCTGCGGCTGACCGGTCGGCTGGCGGCCGGACTCGTCATCATGTTGTCGATCGCCCGCTGACACTTCCGTCACGCCGTGGTGGTGGCCGCAGGCCGACGTCGGACCCGGGCTCTTGTCCGTGGTGGGAGGCGGCGGTTGAGATGCGGCTCGGCCCTTGCCGGGCCGAGCCGATCGGTCAGGCGCGGGTGAATTCCATGACCCAGTTGGACTCCCAGGTCTGTCCGCCGTCGGGGGAGAACTCCTGCTCCCACCGCGCCGAGGTGGGTGTGATGTCGGACCAGATGAAGTGCGCCTTGATCGGCTTGCTCTCGTGCGTGTCGTTGCCGTAGAAGTCGCCGCGGCCGTTGGTGAAGGTGCCGACGACCGGCGGGAAGAGCAAGCCGCTACGGCTGCTCGCCCAGTGGATCGACCATTGCTCTCGCTCGGTGTCGAACAGGCGCAGGGTGAAGCCGCAGCTGCCGAGCGTCGGGAAAATGATCTCCTCGGTGTTGCCGGCGCCGTTGAAGATCGGCTGGCAGGTGGTGGTGCCGGGGAAGGTCTCCCAGTCGTCGCTGTCGGCGAACAGCGTCCTGAGCCGGCGGTTGACCACGTTCCACGAGCCGATGAGGAAGTCGAAGTCGTTCATGCCGATGATCGTGGCGGACCACCCCTGACAGCTTCTGTCAGTGGCCTGCCAAACTGTCTCGGATGCGCGCGAGTCGACTGCTCTCCCTGTTGCTGTTGTTGCAGAACCGAGGGCGGATGAGCGCCACACAACTGGCCGCGGAACTCGGTGTCACCGCCCGGACCGTCTACCGCGACGTCGAGGCCCTCGCCGCGGCGGGTGTGCCGATCTACGCGGAGCAGGGCCCCGCCGGCGGATATCAGCTCATGGACGGCTACCGCACCCGGCTGACCGGGATGACCGCCGATGAGGCCGAGTCACTGTTTCTGACCGGTATGCCGCAGCCCGCCGCCGAGCTGGGTCTGGGTGCCCAGGTGGCGGCTGCCGAACTCAAGCTGATGGCGGCGCTGCCTATCCCGTACCGGCACGCGTCGATGCGGATCCGGCAGCGTTTCCACCTCGACACACGCGGCTGGTACCGGGAGCCCGACGCGGTGCCGCACCTGCTCGCCGTCGCCGAGGCGCTCTGGCAGGACCAGACGATCGACGTCCGGTACCGCCGCTGGGCGCCCCGGCCCGGCGAGGTCACCCGGCGGCTGCACCCGCTGGGACTCGTGCTCAAGGCCGGGGTCTGGTACCTGGTCGCCGCCAGCCGTGGCCAGCCACGTACCTACCGCGTCTCGGCGATCGTGGACCTTCGCGCGCTGCCCGAGACAGTCACCCGGCCGGACAGTTTCGATCTGGCGGGCTTCTGGCGGGCGCATGTCGAACGGTACGAGCGGGCCGACACCGATCAGGTCGCCGTCGTGCGCCTGACCCCGAACGGGGTCGCCGCCCTCCCCGATGCCCTCGGCCCCAAGGCCGCCCGGTTGGCCCTTCGCACCCTCACACCCGCCGGCCCGGACGGCTGGCACCAAGTCACCATTCCCATGGAGAACGTGCCACACACTGCCGTGACTCTGCTCCGCCTCGGCCCGAACGTCCAGGCTCTTCTTCCCACGCAACTGGTCGCTCACCTGACCGACACCATCCAGGCGATGGCCCGCCTGTATCCCGCTTGACGAACACCACGGATGGCCCGCGCACGCTCATGCAGCTCCGGGCTTCCTGTCGATCACGCCCGCACCCGGCTCGCAGCCACAAGACGGTGTCCGGCCAGGGCTTCGACACGGGCTAGTCGCGGGCGTGAGCTGTGCGCTCGCATTCCCGTTTGATCCGGGCGAGGGTCGTTCTCATGCCGGCGCGTAGGCGTGACTCGAAGCGGGGGACGGATCGCCAGAACAGTCGCTCCAGACGCAGGGCGATCCGGCTGACGCCGTCGGGGGTCTCGCGCCGGATCGCCAGGCGTGACGTGCCCGAGGAGACCGGCTCGACGCGGTACGACCAGACGGTTCTGTTCTCCCGAATCTTGATGGCGAACTCGACGCCGGGATCGAAGCGCACCACCTGAGCGTGTGTTGTCCACAGGAGAAGGCCGCCCCGGTTGAGGTTACGCATGCGGGTTCCGACACCGACCGGCCCCTGGGTCGTCACCCGTGTCCGCAACACCTGTGGACTCCATCGGCTCATGGCCCTCGGGTCGGCGATACGTCTCCAGACATCGTCGGGGTCGGCGTCGATCAGCGCGTCTTCCTCGATCACGGGGGAGGCGTTCGGCGTCATCGGGTTCCTCACGAGGGATGTCGGGGCGGGGCGGCACCCAAACTCCCATCTGGTTGACCGATTGGTCAAGAGGTAGGTTGGGGTCCATGCCCGAAACGGTCTCGGCGGCGATCGACGCCGCCGCCCTGCGTGCCCTGCCGACGCGGGACCGCCTCGTCGCCGTCGCCGGCGACCTGCTCCAATTGCGGGGATACGCGGGTATCGGGGTGGCGGAGATCCTTCAGCGCAGCGGTGCCAACAAGGGCTCGCTCTACTTTCACTTTCCCGGCGGCAAGGAGGAACTCGTTGCCTGCGCGCTGCGGGTACGCGCAGCTGCGGTCAGTGACCTTATCGCGACGGTGATCGTCGATGCCCCCGACGCCGCCGCCGCGGTGCGGTCGTTCGCGTCCGTGCTGGCGGCACGACTGGACGACTCGGATTTTCAGCGCGGATGCGCGCTCGCGAGCTCCACCCTCGACGCAGGCCCGGAGCACACCCAGGTGCACGACGCGGTGAGGCAGGGGTACGGCCGGTGGGTGGCGCAACTTGCCGAGCTGATCGAGCGGGACGCGGTCGCCGACGACCCCGAGGCGGAGGCGTGCATGGTGCTCGCCGCCCTCGAAGGCGCTCTCCTGCTGGCCCGGGTCCGGCGGGATCCCCTCCTGGTGACCTCCGTGGCGGAGAGGGTCACCCGCCACTGGTCCTAGCTGACGGCCTTTCTTCGACGGTGCGAGGCCACGGGTCGCGCCCGGGTTGTCGGTTACGCATTTATTTCGACATGCGGCCCGAACCGGAGAAAGCGCAAGATTTCCTCAAGTCGGTCGATGATTCATTGACCGTGATCCGTCCGCGTTGGAGAGTCTGTCGCAAGTAGACGGTATCGAGAAGGGGGAATCTTTTAGTGTTCAAAATCCGCTCGGTCGTGATGGGGTTGGTCCTGGCTCTCGGCCTCGTGACCGGATTCGCATCCCCGGCATCCGCCGGGAAGCTGTATTGGAAGACCGGCAAGGCCGTGTCGCACTCGAAGGTGTTCGACGGTGCGAACACCAAGAACATAATCTGTTACGGGAACGGTGAGATCGCGGCGACGATGTGTATCCGGCTCGACCGGAGGACCATGTACGTCAGAAGCGACAAGGCCGACGGCTACTTCAAGCTCGGAAGCTGGAAGGGTAGCGGCAACCAGTACGTGTGCCAGAACAACAAGGGAAACAAGAAGGGGAACGGCACCTGGGTGGCATGCCACTGGAAGTGGCCGAAGAAGAAGTGCTACACCACTCGGACCGGGCACGGACAGGCTGACTGGTATATCCTCAGCCGCGCCAGTAGCTTGTATTGCTACTAGCTGGCCGTCGGGGCGGATCTGGGGAGGGCGTTCACCTGGACGCTCTCCCCTCATCGCCGTCTGACGACGGTCCGGTACGGCGGCTGTCAACCGCAGGGCCTACGGTGAACGCCATTAGCGGTGCGGTGATCGGAAACGCCGCCGAGGCGCGAGCCACTTGCAGTCGTTCACCTGCTTGACGATCCGATTGAACGTGTCGACGGCGGTGTCGACGGCGGAGCGGACCTGGTCGAACGCTTGTTGAACCGGGGACATTGACGACGACGGCGTGGAAGTCCTGGTACGCCATCGAGTGGGCGAGCGTGTCCGCAGGTCGCTGACAGCGCGGCCCCGATGGATGCGGATGGGACACCGTCCCCAGCTAACTTGTTGTGCTATCTAGATGGCGGCGCTAGATTGTTGCCGTGATCTGTCCAGCGGGCCCGGGTGGCCCAGGATGAACCAGGAACGGCGGGCGCAGTGGCTGCGCGGGGTGCTCGATCTCTGCGTGCTAGCGCTCCTGAGTCGGGGTGAGTCCTACGGCTACGAGCTGTCCCAGGCGTTGCGGACCTACGGGTTGGGCACCGTGCAGGGCGGCACCCTGTACCCGGTGCTGCTGCGGTTGCAGCGTGCCGGCCTGCTCACCGCCCACTGGCGGGAGGGTGAGACGGGCCCTGCCCGGAAGTACTACCGGATCAGCCCGGCCGGCAGCGCGGCGCTGCACGCGGCCGTCATCGACTGGAGCGCCTTCACGGCGAGCGTGGGTGCGATACTGAGCGAGGAGCCGAAGCGGTGAAGGACAACGCCTGGCTCGCCGCCCTCACCGGCGAGCTGCGCCGGCACGGGGTGGGGCCCGACCTGACCGGCCACGTCGTCGCCGAGGCGGCCACCCATCTGGCGGAGAGCGGTGAGTCGCCCCTGCGGGTCTTCGGCCCGCCGGAGGTGTACGCCCGGGCGGTCGCCGACAGCCTCGGCGGCCCCGACGTGCGCCCACCGCGTCGCCACCCCGGCCCGGTGCGGCTCGCGGCCCGGGGTATCACGAAACGCTATCGGGGACAGACCGTTCTGGATCGCATCGACCTGACCGTACGGGCGGGGCAGATCGCGGCGGTGGTCGGGGCCAACGGTGCCGGCAAGAGCACCTTCCTGCGGATCTGCGCCGGCCTGCTGAGCCCGGACGCCGGCACCGTCCAGGTGCACGGCGCACTCGGCTACTGCCCCCAGGACGGCGGCACGGCCGAGTTCCTCGACCCCGATGAGCATTTCGTGCTGATCGGCGCGGGCCGGGGCCTGGGCCGGGCGACGGCCCGTCGCGCCGGCCGCGCGGGAGCCGCCGCGCTGGACTGGACACCCCCGCGCACCCAGGCGCGGCACCTCTCCGGCGGCACCCGGCAGAAGCTCAACCTGGTGCTGGCCCGGCTCGGCGAACCGGACGTGCTGCTGCTGGACGAGCCGTACCAGGGCTTCGATCGGGGCACCTACCTCGACTTCTGGCACGAGGTGTGGCGCTGGCGCGACGCCGGCAAGGCCATCGTGGTCGTCACCCACCTGCTCAACCAGCTCGACCGTGTCGACATCGTGCTCGACCTGACCGCCTCCCAGGAGCGCACCGCATGACCAGGATCCTCGTGGTGGCCGAGAGCGCCCTGCGTGAACTACTGCGTCGCCGTACCGTGTTGATCATTCTCCTGTTGTTTCCGCTGGCCTTCTACCTGAGCCGGCGGGGCGACCACCTCGGCCAGTCGATTCGCTTCGTCTGCCTCGGCCTGGGCTGGGCGCTGAGCACCGCGGCGCTTTTCGCCGGCAGCGCGGCGCGCGGCATGGAACCCCGGCTGCGGCTCTCCGGCTACCGCAGCATGCACCTGGTGCTCGGGCGGCTGCTCGCCCTCTGGGCGGTCGGCGCCCTGCTCTGCGCGCCGTACTTCGTGCTCATCCTCGTCGACCAGCACGACGTCCGGTACGGTGCGATCGCCCTCATCATGGTGCTGACCGTGGCCGTGGCCGTTCCGTTCGGTCTGCTGCTGAGCGCGGTGCTGCCGCGCGAACTTGAGGGCACGCTGGTGCTGCTCACCGTGGTCGGCCTGCAGATGGTGATGGATCCGGCGAGTACGGCCACCCGAGCCCTGCCGTTCTGGTTCAGCCGGGAGATCGGCACGTACGCCGTCGACCACACCGACAGCGGCTATCTGACCCGCGGCCTGACCCAGGGACTCGTCTTCGCGGTCGCCCTCACCCTGCTGGTCGTGGCGGCCGCCGCAGTGCGGCTGCGCCAGCGCCGGCACCTGCGGATCGCGTAGGGCGGGTGGGAACGGTAGATCCTCTGGCGAACCAGGCGGCGGATCGCCGGGCCTGATGTCGGTGACGGTCGACGGGGGCGCCACGCTGAGCGCGGCGCCCCCGTACGACTCTCATCGGATTGTGGCGGCGACAGGGATGCCGCCCGGACGACCCCCGTGAGGTTAGGCGGGCACCGGCAGGTGGAGCAGGTTGCACCGCTGGGTTCCGCCCGTCGGCTGGTAGCAGGCGTTCGCCACCAGAGTGCCGCCCAGTTCGAAGTGGGCGAAGTGGTCCGCGCCACCGTTGGCGCACGTCGATGCGCTGACCTTCGTGACGCCTGCGCTGGCACTGGCCGAGGCGCAGCCCGAGCTGGTCGCGGTCTTCTCCACGGTGTTCAGTGAGGTGCGTCGGTCGGCCGAGGCGTGCGAGCCGTAGCCGGTGAGCTTCACCCCGCTGCGGACGACCGAGTACCGGAACGCGTCCGGGGCGTAGTAGGACCAACTCGCGCCGGTGCCTGCGCTGCGCAGGTCCGCGTCGTCAGCAGAACCCGGGATGGTCAGGTAGTGGCCCTTGTCGGCGGTGGTGGTGCCGGGAGTCACCCGCTGGATGATCACCAGCAGGCCCCCGGTCAGGTCGGTTGCCATGAAGGGCGTACCGCTTCCGGCCCCGCATGCCTGCTTGTCGACGACGTAGGCCTGGTGTGAGGTCGAGTAGATGTGCACGCGGGCACACCGGTTGTCGTTGGCGGTGTCCATGATCGTGCCGAAGAGTGCCCGGGTGCCGAACGTGTCGCTGGCAGTCCCGATCAGCTCTACGCCCGGCAGCGTTCCGGCGACGTCGATCGTGTCGACGCCGCGGTAGTTCCACGAGCCCGACCATCCGGTGCCGGAGGGCAGTGCCGCCTGTGCCGGCGAGGCGGTCAGCCCGGCACCGACCAGCATGGCGGCCAGCAGCGCGGCGAGGGCCGCCACCCTGCGTCGCGTGGGTCGGGGGGCTTTCGGCCTGGGCCCTCTCTCTCGGTCGCGCGGTACCGCCACGGGCCCTCGCGATGCCATGTGCCGTTTCTTCATGAGGTGCTCCTTCCCCGGTCTGTTGGGACGGGCCGAGCCCGCCCCGGAACGGTGGCACGCGCTCCGGCTGATCGGGCGCGGTACTGGACCCGGCTGGACGGCGCTGGACGCCGGGTGGGCGGAGCGAGCGCGTTCAGGGTTGGGCAGTCCGGCCTCCGCGGTCGGCCCGGTAATGCCATTGGCCGGGCGGCGGGCGTTGGGTAGGGTCCTGTGTGGACTGACGGATGTCGGTCGATTGCTGTCGATGCCCGAAGGGGTTGATCTACCCTCCCGGGTGTCAACGCCCGAGCCGTCGGGCGGCCAGCACGTGGAGGCCGCATGTCCGAACAACGGGTACGTCACGACGCCCGACAGACGCTCCACCGGACGCCCGAGGAATCCCGTTCCACGCTCGCCGTGATCCGCGAGGCCACCGAGGTGCGGACGGTGCGTGACCTGGCCGGGCTGCTGCGCCAGCTCCGGCGCCGTCACGCTCGGCAGCAGGGCGGAACCCCCCTGACGTACCGGCAGCTGGCGGTGAAGACCGGCTGGTCACGCGGGGTCATCGGGGAGTACTTCGCGGGCAACATCCTGCCCTCGACCGAGCGTTTCGACATCCTGACCGGGTTGCTCGGTGCCACCGGAGCCGAGCAAGGGGCGCTGGCCACCGCACGTGACCGGGTCGAGGAAGGTCGGCGGCAGACGAATCCGGCCGACGGCCATGGCCGGGCCGAGGTCGCGCCGGCTCAGGCGAGCGGTGTGGCGGCAGGGGCGGTCAGGGCGTCGGATGCCGTGCCGCACCAGCTACCACCGGCTCTGGGCAGCTTCGTCGGTCGCGCCGCGCAACTGGCCCAGCTCGACGCCGAGTGCGGCGGTGACATCGGGCTCCTCACCGCCGGGGCAGACGGTTCGGGTAAGCCAGCCGCGACGAGCGTGGTGCTGTCGGGCACCGCCGGGGTCGGTAAGACGACGCTGGCGGTGTACTGGGCGCACCAGGTCGCCGAGCGGTACCCGGACGGTCAGCTCTACGTCAACCTACGGGGCTTCGACCCCACCGGCTCGATGATGACGCCCGCCGAGGCGGTACGGGGGTTCCTCGAGGCCCTCGGCGTACCGCCCGAACGCATCCCCACCTATCTGCCCGCGCAGGTAGGGCTGTACCGGAGCCTGCTCGCCGGCCGCCGGATGCTGGTGGTGCTGGACAACGCCCGCGACGTCGACCAGGTCCGCCCCCTGCTGCCCGGCAGCCCGGGCTGCCTGGCGTTGGTGACCAGCCGCAACCGCCTCGCCGGCCTGGTCGCCACCGAGGGGGCCCGACCGATCACCGTGGACCTGCTCACCGTCGGTGAGGCACGGCAGTTACTGGCCCGGCGCCTCGGTGCCGACCGGTTGACGGTCGAACCGTGGGCCGTGGACGAGATGATCGAGCGGTGCGCGCGGTTGCCGCTCGCGTTGGCCGTGGTCGCCGCCCGAGGGATGGCCCATCCCGCGTTTCCCCTGACCGCCCTCGCCGCCGAGCTGCGTGAGACGCAACGCCTCTTCGACGCGTTCGACAGCGGCGACGCCGGTACCGACGTGCAGGCGGTCTTCTCCTGGTCGTACCAGAGTCTCACCCCGCCGGCCGCGCGCCTGTTCCGGCTGCTCGGCTGCCATCCAGGGCCGGACGTCGGGATTGCCGCCGCCGCCAGCCTGGCCGGGCTGCCCCGGGGCCAGGTGCACCGGCTGCTGGCTGAGCTGGCCAACGCGCACCTGGTCACCGAACACGCGCCGGGCCGGTTCGGCGCCCACGACCTGCTGCGCGGGTACGCGGCCGAGTTGGCCGAGAACACCGACCCGCCCGAGACCCACCGCGCGGCGGTCCAGCGCGGCCTCGACCACTACCTGCACACGGCGCACACCGCCGCACTGCTGTTGCAGCCCGGCTGGGACCCGGTCCGGCTGGACGCCGTCCACCACGGGGTGGCACCTGAGGCGATCACCGACCACGACCACGCGCTGGCCTGGTTCACCACGGAGTACCGCGTTCTCCTGGCGGCGGTCGCCCATGCGGAGCGCACCGGGTTCGAGGGGCATGCCTGGCGGCTGGCCCACACCCTGGTGGACTTCCTGCAACGCCGGGGCCACTGGTGCGACCTGGTCGCCTCGCAGGGGGCCGCCCTGGTCGCGGCGCAGCGGACGAACGACCCGTCCGGGCAGGCGAACGCCCACCGCGACCTCGCCCGTGTGCTGGCCCGGGTCGGCGAGCCGAAGGCGGCGGAGGACCACTACCGCGCGGCACTGAAGCTCTTCGGTGAACTTGACGACCTCACCGGGGAGGCGCGTACCCATCGGGCCTTCGGCGCGATGCTGGATCGGCTCGGTCGGCACACCGAGGTCCTGTACCACGTACAACGGGCCGCGGATCTGTATCGGGCCGCCGGCCACCTGTCAGGGGAGGCCAGCGCGCAGAACGGAATCGGCTGGGCGCACGCCCAACTCGGCCAGTACGGACCGGCGCTCGAGCGCTGCCGGCGGGCGCTCATACTGTTGCGCCGAACCGACGACCGGCACGGCGAGGCGAACACCTGGGACAGCCTCGGTTTCATTCACGACCGTCTCGGCCGCCACCGCCGGGCGATCCGCTGCTACCACCGGGCGCTGAACCTGTTCATCCAGATCGGCGAACGGTACGACGAGGCGGAGACCCTGACCCGGCTCGGTGACAGCCGATACTCGTTGGGTGACCGGGCGGGCGCCGTGCGCACCTGGCAGCGGGCCCTGCGCATCCTCGACAACCTCGGCCACCCCGATGCCGAGCAGGTCCGCGACCGGCTCGTCCGTACCGCCCGGCGCAGCCGACGGGAACGCGGGAACAGGGAAGTACCAGCACGGCGGCTGACGCCGCGGCGCCGAAGCCTCGTGCCGAGGACCTGACATTCGTGACACGGTCCGTCCGACCGGGACGGGAACCCGGCCTTGTCCGGTTGTTTGATCATGATTCATGTCGACTGGCTACTGTCCCGCCCGACACATGTCGAAGGGTGAGGAGTACCCGTTGATCGCCAAACGAGTCGTAGCCCTGGGGCTGGCCTGCCTCACCACCGTCGCGGCCTCGGTCGCGGCACCGCACGGCACCGCGTCGGCCGCCGTGGAGGATCCCGCCGGCTCGGCTGCCCAGTACCACGTCGGATTCCCGTTGTTCCGCAGCGCCAACATGCCCAACCCGGACCGGCTGGCGAGCGGTGTCGGGTTCCATTCCTTCCGTATCCCGGCGGTGGTGAAAACCAGCACCGGGCGACTGCTGGCCTTCGCCGAGGGTCGCCGCTACAACAATGCCGATTTCGGCGACATCAACCTCGTGTACAAGCGAACCGAGACCGCCACGAACCACGGCGCGGCGGCCGGTGACTGGGAGCCGCTCAAGGAGGTGGTCGGGTCGGGATCCGGCACCTGGGGCAACCCCACGCCGGTGGTCGACGGCGGCACCGTCTATCTCTTCATGTCCTGGAACGCCGGCGATCGCAGTCCGTCCGGGACCGACCTGCTACCGGACGGGTCGCGTACCAAGCCGATCGACTCCACCGAGGCCGGTCGGCGGCATCTCTACCTGAGCAGGAGCACCGACGACGGCGCCAGCTGGACGACCCCGGTGAAGATGACCGCCGACCTCACGCCGAGCGGTTGGGCCTGGGACGCGGTGGGCCCGGGCAACGGGATCAGGATGCGCTCCGGCGAACTGGTGGTGCCCGCGCGGGGCCGCAACATCATCGGCACCCTGCGTTCGGACGGGCAGCGGCAGTGGCGCTACCAACGGCTGAGCGAGACGAACAACGAGGGCACGATCGCCCAGACCCCCGACGACAACCTGTACCGCAACGACCGGCCCAACTCCGGCAGCTACCGGCGGGTCGCCCGGGGCACGCTGACCAGCTTCGGCTCGTTCGCCGACGACGCCGGGCTGCCCGACCCGGAGTGCCAGGCCTCGGTCCTGGCGTACAACATCGACGCGCCGGCCCGGACCCTCTTCCTCAACTCCGCGTCCACCGGCAGCCGCCGCGCCATGCGCGTCCGGATCAGCTACGACGCCGACGCCCGGAGGTTCACCTACGGCCGCGAACTCAGCGACGTGCCGATCTCCGGCGTCGGGGACGAGGGCGGCTACTCCAGCATGACGAAGACCGACGACTACAAGATCGGGGCCCTCGTGGAGACCGACTTCTACGAGCACGGCAGCGACCCCCGCTCACACCGGGCGATCGTCTGGCGGCGGTTCAACCTGTCCTGGATCGTCAACGGGCCCAACAACTAGCGACCGGTGACGGCTGCCCGGTGCTCCGGGATGACGTGAGCGAACTATGGCCGACGTCAAGAAGTCAGTGCCCAGGGTCGCGGTCATGGGCGCCGGCGATCAGGTCGGGAAGCCGGACAGTGCCAGTAGGAGATCCCGTACCTCGGTGGCGGCGACGGCCGACCGGGCGTGCGCCCGGTCGGAGCAAATGATCATCGGACCGTCGCGGGGGTCGTCGGGGAGCCGGCCGTGGGAGCCCCGGACCGCGCGGGCACCGGCGTCGAGACCCACGACATTCATCAGGTAGCGCATGCCGATCTTCTTCCGCAGCAGGGCCACGGCCGCCCGGGCCTTGGCCGCCTGCGGGTTCGCCGGGTCGAGGAACAGCTCGGCCGGGTCGTAGCCGGGCTTGCGGTGGATCTCCACCAGACGCGCGAAGTCGGGAGAACGGGCCTCGTCGAGCCAGTAGTAGTAGGTGAACCACGCCTCCCGTTCGGCGACCAGCACCAGCTCCCCGGCCCGTGGATGGTGCAGCCCGTGCGCGGCCTTGCCCTCCGTGTCGAGTACCTCGGCCACGCCAGCCACACCCGCGCAGATCCTGGCCACCGCCGGCACGTCGGCCGGCTCACGGACGTACACGTGGGCCACCTGGTGATCGGCGACCGCGAACGCGCGCGATGTCCACGGGTCCAGGTACTCCATGCCGGCCTGGGTGTAGACCCGCAGCAGCCCCGCGGCCCGCAGCGCGCGGTTGATGTGCACCGGGCGCGACACCGGCGTGATGCCGTATTCGGAGAGCACCACGACCGTCGCGTCGCCCGCCGAGTCCAGCAGCGGCGCCATCACCCGGTCCAGCTCCGCGGCGGCGACGGCGGCCTGCGGCGCGTCGGGGCCGTAGCGCTGCAGGTCGTAGTCCAGGTGGGGGACATAGACGAGGGTGAGGTCGGGTCGGTGCGCCGTCCGGATCCGCTGCGCCGCCGCACAAATCCACGCCGACGACGCGATACCGGCGCCCGGCCCCCAGTAACTGAACAACGGGAAGGTGCCCAGTGCCGCGGTGAGGTCGTCGCGCAGCCCCGGTGGGTCGGTGTAGCAGTCGGGGTCCTTGCGCCCATCGGCGTGATAGACCGGCCGAGGGGTCACCGTCCAGTTCACGTCGGCGCCCATCGCGTACCACCAGCACACGTTGGCCACCGTGAACTCAGGCCGGTGCCGCCGCGCGGTGTGCCACACCTTCTCCCCGCCGACGAGCCCGTTGTGCTGCCGCCACAGGAACACCTCGCCGAGGTCGCGGAAGTACCAGCCGTTGCCGACCACCCCGTGCCCGGCCGGTGTCTCGCCGGTCAGGAAGGTCGACTGCACGGAGCACGTCACGGCGGGCAGCACCGTGCCCAGCGGGGCCTGCCAACCCGAGGCGGCCAGCGCGCGCAGCCGAGGCATGAATTCGAGCAGCCGCGGCGTGAGACCGACGACGTCCAGCACCATGACGGGCGTCACGACGGCAGCTCCTTCAGATCGAGGTCGGTCAGCCGGTCCCGGGCCCACGCCAGCTCGGCCGCGATCCCGGCGGTGAGCTGCGCCGGGCCGTCCGGCCGGGACCGCGGCGGCAGCACGTTCCAGGTGTACGTCTCGACGTCGAGGTGGTCGCAGGCGGCCTCCGCCCCGCCGAGCAACTCGCGCAGCGCATCGGTGAGCACACCCGTCGTCGCACGCAGCGGCGGCATCGGCGCGGCGTGCAACGGGACGTGGTAGTGCACCCGCCACGGGGAGTCCGGCGTCCCCCACGACAGCGCCTCGGGCAGGTCGTCAGCCGACCGGCCGTCGCGGCTCCGCGCCTGGTGCAGGAACCTCGGTTCGACGTATCCGCGCAGGGCGTCGCCGTCCCGAACCGGATCGGCTGCCTCCAGCGCCGCCGACAGCTGTGTCTTGACCACGGGGAGCCCGGCCGAGCGCAGCCGCGCCAGCGCCGCCGCCGGCTCCTCCCACGCAACTGCCAGATGGGCCAGGTCCAGGCACACCCCCAGGTACCGGGTGTCCACGCCGGACAGCATGGCGGCGGCCTGCGCGGTGGTCTCGACCACGCATCCCGGCTCCGGCTCGACGGCGACCCGAATCAGGCGGCCGGTACGCCGCTCCAGCGCCGCCAACTCGACGGCCAGCATGGACAGGGATCGCCGGCACGCGTCAAAGCGCTCGGGTGTCCAGGGCTCGCGCCAGGCCAACGGCAACGTGGAGATCGATCCACGGGCCGCATCGGCGGGCAGCACGTCGGCCAGGACGGTCGCCAGGTCCAGTGTGTACCGCAGACGCTGCGGCTGCGTCCAGTCCGGCCGGTACACCGCGTACTTGACCACCGGCGCCTGGAACGCCGCGTACGGAAACCCGTTGAGCGTCACCACCTCGAGTTCGCGCGCGGCCAGCTCCCTCCGCAGCCGCCGCCGCGCGGCCCGGTCGGCGGCCAGCTCTGCCGCGGCCGGCGCCGCCAGCCACAGTCCGAGCCCCAGCACCGCGCTGCCGAGCCGGCGCCGGACCGGCAGGGCGTACGTGTCGAGTTGGGCGAGGATCCCGGTCAGGTCCTCGGCGGCGTGCACATTCGTGCAGTAGGACAGGTGCACCACGCTGCCGTCACGATGCCGCAGGCGCATCAGCCAGCACCCCCGGGACCCCCGTCAGCCGTCATGCGTCACCCCTTGGAGTCCTACGGCGTGGGCCTCCGCCGTCCGTAGGAACGCCAGCGAGCGCCGCGCGACCTCCGGTGCCGCGTGGGAGTGCCGGGGCAACTCCACCGCGACCAACCCGCGGTATCCGCCGTCGGCCAGGGCGCGCAGCACCGGCGGGAAGTCGATCTCGCCGGCGCCGAATTCCAGGTGCTCGTGTACGCCTCGGCGCATGTCGTCGATCTGGACGTTCACCAGGTGTGTCGCCACGTCGGCCACGCACTCGGGTACGCCCACCGGCTCCAGGCACCGGCAGTGCCCGACGTCCAGGGTGAGTCCGAACGCGGCCGGCGCGCCCAGCTCGGCCCGCAGTCTTTTCCACCCGGCGATGTCCTCGACGAGCATGCCCGGCTCTGGTTCGAACCCGATCGGCACGCTCCGGTCGGCTGCCAGCGCGACGACCTCCGCAACGCCGTCGACCAGCCGCGCCCATGCGGTCGACTCGTCCACGCCGGCCGGCCGTACCCCCGCCCAGCAGGAGACCGCCTCGGCACCCAGGTCGGCACCGATCGTCACGGCCCGGCGGAGAAAGTCGATCCGGCGCGCACGCTCGTCGTGCAGGAAGGTCGGCGCGTGCTTACGCCACGGGTCGAGCAGGAACCGTGCGCCGGTCTCGATGACCAGCCCGAGGCCCAGGTCGCGCAGGAGGTCGGCCGTGTGGGTCACCTTCCGGGCCAGGGCGGGGCCGAACGGGTCGAGATGGGCGTGGTCCAGGGTCAGCGCGACCCCGGCGTAGCCGAGGTCGGCGATCACGGCGAGCGCGTCCGCCAGCCGGTGGTTGGTGAAGCCGTTGGTGCCGTAGCCGAACCGGAGCCCGTTCATGTCGGCGAGATCCAACGGGCCAGGGCCCGGCCCAGGGGAGCGGCGGCCGCGACCGCGAGACCGGCCCGGATCGCGCCGGTCCGGGCAGTCAGGGCGCCCTGCAGAGCCGGTAGCGCGGTGATGCCGGCGCCCACCGCAGCCCGCACCCGAGGCGGCGCTGGGTCGCCGAGCACTCCGGCCTGGGCCCGCCCGTACCGGCGGGCGTAGTCGACCGCCAGCAGCCTGGCCACCGACGCGGCAGCGCCGGCCGGGGCAGCAGCGTTCGGGCGGGCCACCGTCGCGGCCACCGCGGCGGTGGTGGCGAGCGTGGCGGCGGCGACGCCGGGCCGGGTGCCGCCCACCTCGCCCCGCGACAGCGCGGTGACGGTGTACGTGTGAACGCCGACGGTGAGAGCAGCCGGAATCGCCCGAACGATGCGGCCGGTGCTGGCCCCGTGCAGCACGTCGAGTGTCCGGCAGGCAGCCATCGCCAGCGGGCCGGCCACGGTGTTCTTGGCCCACAGGTCGTACGCCCACACGGCGGCGGCGAGCGGGCCGGCCACGGCCAGTGCGCGCCGACCCCCGACGGCCCCCGAGATCGCAAGCCCGACGGCGGTGAGGCCGGCCGCCACGCCGAGTGCGACGGGGGCGGGTACCCGTCCGGACGGGATCGGCCGCTCGGGCCGCTCGACCGCGTCGAGTGCGCGGTCGGCCCAGTCGTTGGCCGCCATGCCCGCCCAGTACAGGCAGACCGACGCGCTGGCCAGGCCGCCGGTTCGCCGGTCGAGCACGCCCGTGGCGGCGGCGCCGGCCACCACGTCGCCGGGCACCGACAGCGCGGCCGGCGCACGGACGAGGTCGGCCAGCGCGCCAGGTCTCATCACTGCTCCGCCGTGGACAACTCGGTGGCGAGCATGGTGAGCATCGCCCACTGCTCGCCCAGCGCGGACGGCGCGGCACCCAGCGGGTCCTTGAAGAAGAAGGCAAGCTCCGGCAGCGGCCCGCGGCGGCCGGCCCGGTGCGCGGCGGCAGTGAGCCGCGCGAGGTCGAGTACCAGCGGCGCGGCGAGCGCGGAGTCGCAGCCGTGCCAGGTGAACTCGACGCGCATGCCGGTGCCGAGAAAGCCAGCGAACGTGATCAGGTCCCAGGCCGTCTTGAAGTCGCCGATCCCCTCGACGTGGTCGATGCGGCTGGTGCCCTGCGGCTGGTAGCCGAGCACGTCGCGGAGCACCCGCTGTTTGCTGGCCACCTTGGCGGCGTTGGGGCCCGGGTCCGCGAGGTTCGCACCGTCGCCGCCGCCGAGCAGGTTGATGCCCGACCAGGTGAGCACGTGGAGGTTGCGTAGCGCGAACATCGGGGCGAGGACCGACTTGACCAGCGTCTCGCCGGTCTTGCCGTCGTTGCCGGCGTACGGTACCCCCATCTCCCGTGAGAGCTCGTCCAACGCCGGCAGGCGGGCCCCGGTGGATGGCGTGAAGTCGACGTACGCGCAGCCGGCGGTGAACGCGGCATACGCGGCGAGCGCGCTGGGCGGCAGCACGGGCTCAGGCGTCGCCAGGGCGGACCGCAGGGCGGCCAGGCTGCCGTGCGCCGGGTGCGGAGCGGGTGCCGGCTCAGTGGTGGACACATTGATGACCACGACGTGGGCGAGTTCGTGCTGTCGCCGGAACGCGGCCAGGTCGTCGGCGATGAGCGTGGCCGTGTCGGCCTGGGTCGGGCCATCGGGCAGCGGACGCAGGTCGTCCTCCTGGGCGGCGAGCTGGTCGGCGAGCGCGGCCACGAGTCGGGCCGGCACCACACCGGCCGCCGCCAGCGCCTCGGCTTTCTTGACCACGGGGGTGGCGACGATGTCATGGCCGCCGATGACGAGGTCGGACCAGCGAGGCAGCCCGGCCGCCCGCAACGCGGGCAGTTCGGTGACGCATCCGGTCGACTCGACCAGCCGTGCCCGAAGCGCCAGTGCGCCGACCGTGGCGGTGACCGCGACCGATCCGCGCGCGCCGATCAGCCAGATGCCCGTTCGCATGGCCCCCCTTTCCGATGCTCTGTGGACGATCTGGACGCGCCGGAGCCGTGGGCCGACTGGCGGGTTGCGCCTGGGCGCCGAAGGTGTACGTGTGTGTCGGTCAGGCCCTCATGCCGTCGGCCGCGACGGGCAGCCAGGTTCGCCAGGAGGTAACGCAGCGTCACGTCCGATGCGTTCTGATCTCGTCGCTTGCTTCATTCAGGATGCGCCAAAAAATCATTAGAAGTCAATATGACGCTGTTGGGATCGGTTCCATAACGACTTTGCGGGAAGTTCTTCCAGTGGTGCCCGTTCGGTCGATGCGAGAAGTGCGGACGGAGGGCTTCTACCAGCCTCAGAGGTCCGGTGTCACCCGTTGCCGCCGGGACGCTTACCGACCCTGGAATCATCCGATGTCCGGCCGAGTCTGATGCGGGTCCTCAGCTGCCCTGCACAAGCAGGACCAGGCGGGAAACTCGGTGCGGCCCGCGACACCATGATTCGAGGACGAGAAACGGTCGACAGGAGGGACTACGGTACGTAGGGATTGTGGGCTGGGCTACCGTCCCTGCCGGTGTGGTTGCGCGGCGGGAAGTCAGAAGCCGCCGTTCACTTCGGCTCGGGTTCCGTCGAGGGCCGTCGCGCTGGCCTCGTAGCTGTCGCGGCTCGGGTCTCTGCCGCCCGTCGCGTGGCCGTACTGCACCGCGAACATGTGATCGGCGGGCACCAGGCGTACGCCCGGTTTCAGGGTGAACGTGTAGACCAGCGCGTCCGGCTGCTGCTCCACGCTGATCACCAGTTTGTCGGCCCCTACCGTGCTCCAGGCTCCGGTGCTGGTCACGTCCGGGGTACGCGCGATCCGTACGCGTAGCTGGAGCGCCGAGACGGCCTCGCTGTTTCTCAGGGTCACGTTGCTCTGCGCCCAGTTGTCGATGCTGTGCGGGTCGACGGCACCGCTGGACCACAGGAAGTCCTGCTGGACGGAGGCCCTGCCTGGGGACGCCCCCGGGGAACGAGGCGGCTGAGCAGCAGACGACGGACGGCCGGTGGCGCCACGGTCCGGCACCGACCCGGCGGTGGTGCTCGCGGCAGGCGTGGCGGAGGGGGACGAGGCCGCGGTCGGGGTGGGGGAGACCGTGACCGAGGCCGCGGGTACGGGTTCTTGAGGTGTTTCGTCGCGGACAGCGGCCCAGGTCGCGGCGACGCTGAGCCCGAGCACCGTGGCCACGGTCGCCGCCATTCCGGCGACCGCGGCGGTGCGCCGACGGGTGGAGCGGGGCGCGCTGGACAGGTCAGCCGCCTGGCCGCGCTGGATCCGGGCCAGCATGGCCACACGGTCCGGCTGGTGAGCGGCCGCGGCCGTGCGAAGCGCGGAGCGGATGGGATCCGACGACATCAGCTCCCCCTTCCCGACCGGCCGGGCGGAACGATGGCCCGCGAAGCGGGAGCCAGCCACGGCGTGCCGTCGCCCGCCGATGCCGGCGGACCGCCGAGTAACCGGGTCAACTGGGCCGCCCCGCGCGACGTCTGGCTCTTCACGGTACCTACGGAGATGCCGAGTGTACGCGCCGTCTCCCGCTCGGACAGGTCGAACGCGTACCGCAACACCACGCACGCCCGACGCCGGTACGGCAGCCGGCGAAGCGCCTCACGCACGTCGACGACAGCGGGCACGTCCACGTCCTGCGTCCGCTCCCGCCACAGCAGGCCCACGCCGAGCAGGCCGCGCCGTTCCCGGGACAGCCTGCGGATCCGGTTGCGGGCCAGGTTGGCGAGCACGCCACGGGCGTACGCGATCGGGCTGTCGGCGGCAGCGACACGGTCCCAGTGCCGCCATACCTCCAGCAGCGCGTCGGCGGCGAGGTCGTCGGCCACCTCCGGCTCGCCGGTGACGAGATACGCCAGGCGGGCCAGCTCGGCGTGGTGCGACTCGAAGAAGGAGTGGAAGGCGTCGTCGCGCCCGCCGGCCCTCACCAGCGTGGTGGATGCTGACGGTTCACGCGCTGAGGCCGTGTGCGGGAGGGCCGGCTGTCGGCGCGAGTTGTCGCGGCCAACCGGTTCGCTGCTTGTCGCGGATGCGCGTGCGCTGTGACACCGCGTTGCCTGTCATGGGACTGATTTATAGTCCCAGGCCGTTGCTCCTGTCCAGTCTGCGCTCCTTCTGCTCGGCAGCGAACACCCTCACCTGTGGAGATGGGTGTGTGGCGCAGCGGAAACGGCTTGATAGTTTTCGATACATGGGATCTCATGGCTACGTTTCGTAGTCAGATCCGAGTGGCCTGCCCGGGGTCGCGCCCGCGTGCCCGTCAGTGAACGGCGGCTTCTGAAATTTTCCTCTGTGGCGGGCAACCTTTTTGCTCCTTTGGACCACTCACGGTCGGACGGGCTGGAACGGCTGAGGGAGAGCGCCGACATGAACCCCTCGTACCTGCGCCGCCGGTGGTGCCCCGTGCTCGCGACCGCCGTCTGGGCGGCCGTGTTCGCGGCCTTTGCCGGTTGCGCCGCCAGCGGTCTGGCAGGACTGCTACGAGGGCCGGCTGACCTGGCTCAGCACGGTGGAGCGCGGATCTCCGTACAAGGCCGGGGCTGCCTGGGTTCGCATGCGCGTCCACTTCTCCGGGCGCTGGCACACCGACGCCGCCAACGGATACGTCGCCCGCGTGAAGGACTACCTGGACCAGGGGATCTGGAAGACGCGCACCTTCCAACAGCCCTGATCGTGGAATCAGCGGAAGGTCGAGTCACCCGCCGGTGCGGTGGGCCTTCCTGCCCGCCTGCGCGGCTGAAGGCGCGGTTTCTCAGCCCGAGGCGAGCTTCGCCGGCGCGGGCACGACCTTTCCGCCGGCTACGGCAGGTCGAGCTGATAGGCGCGCACGGCGGTGCCACCAAACACCTGATCCTGCTCCGGGCGGGTCAGCCCAGATGTCAGCTCCTCGGCCGCGGCGACCACCTTGGCGTAGGACCCGGCGAGCAGACACACCGGCCAATCCGAGCCGAACATCACGCGCCCGGCGCCGAACGCCTCCAGTGCCGTCTCCGCGTAGGGGCGCAGCCCCGGTACGGTCCACGAACGCCAGTCCGCCTCGGTGACCATGCCGGACAACTTGCAGTAGACATTCGGTTCCGCCGCCAGCTCACGCAGCCGGGTCGCCCACGGCTCAAGTTCGCCCGTGGCGATCAACGGCTTGGACAGGTGGTCCAGAACAAAGGTGACCTCGGGTAACGCCCGCACCGTGTCGATGGCGGAGGGTAGCTGATGGGCAAGCGTGAGCAGGTCGTAGCAGAGCCCCGCGTGACCCACCGCGCGCAGCCCACGGCGGACTTCTGCCCGGTTCAGCCAAGCGGGATCCGCTTCGGCCTGGACGAGGTGCCGGAGACCGACGAGGCGCTCGCCGCCGGGTCCGGCCCGCAACGCCGCGAGCGTGTCGCGGATACCGTCGGCCGTCAGGTCGACCCAGCCGACCACGCCCGCCACCAGGTTGCTGCCGGCCGCCAGGGCAAGAAACTCCGCGGTCTCGTCCATGTCGGCGAGCACCTGCACCAGGACGGTGCGGTCGATTCCGGCCTCGGCGACGGGCTCCGCCAGATCGTCCAGAGTGAACGACCGATGAATCGGGGCCATCCGCGTTTCTCCGAGCCACTGCTGCGGCCGGCGGTCGAGGTCCCACACGTGGTGGTGCGCGTCAATCCTGAGCATTGGCACTCCCCACCCCAGACATCCGATTCGTGCCCGCGAGCGGGCGACAGGCGCCGGCCGACGGCCGGGTCGGTAAAGCCCTCGGCACGGCGACGAACGTCGATCGCTCCGTGTGCCACCGGATCCTAGCCACGGGACCGGATGTCCGAAAGGTCTCGCGGCTGGGTGCAAGGGAGCGATCACCGGGACCCCGAGGAGTCACCTGGGTGAACCCACGACCTCCCTGGACAGGAAATCGATCGAGGACTATAACTCAAGTCCATGACACGAAACGCTTCGTCCACATTTCGGTCACAGTCCGTGAACGAGCGTCGCGATCGAAGGGCCGATTGGCCGGGAAGGCACACATGAAAACGAAGCTGAGGTGGCTAGCCGCCCTGACCACCCTCACCGCCGCGCTCGCGTTGGGCGCGGTGACCGGATCCGACGTCGCCAGCGCCGAATCCAACGGTGGTACCCGGGTCATGCCGCTCGGTGACTCCATCACCGAGGGCACCCAGGTGCCCGGAGGGTACCGGATCGGCCTGTGGCGACGTGTCACCAACGACAGGTACACGGTGGACTTCGTCGGATCGCAGTTCAACGGACCCGGAAACCTGGGCGACCACGACCATGAAGGCCACCCTGGGTGGCGCATCGACCAGATCGACGCGCGCATCAACGGCTGGCTCACCACCTACCAGCCGCGCACCGTACTGCTGCACATCGGCACGAATGACGTGCTACAGAACTACGACCTGCCCGGGGCGCCCAGGCGACTGTCCACACTGATCGACCGCATCACCAACACGGTCCCCGGCGCCGACGTGTTCGTCGCCCAGATCATCCCGCTGGCCAATGCCGGCCAGAACAACGCGGCCCGCACGTTCAACGCGGCGATACCCGGGATCGTCCGGGACAAGGTCGCGGCCGGCAAGCGTGTCCACCTGGTCGACATGCACAGCGCGCTCACCACGGCGGACCTCATCGACGGCGTCCACCCCACCGCCGGGGGCTACGACAAGATGGCGGCCACCTGGTACGCCGCCCTGCGGTCGGTGGCGGGCAGCATCGGCAGTCCCGGTGGCCAACCGAGCGTGGGGATCGTCGGCGGTGGCTCGGGCCGGTGCCTGGATGTTCCGGGGCAGAGCACCACCAACGGCACCCAACTGCAGCTGTGGGACTGCTGGGGTGGGTCGAACCAGCGGTGGACCTACACCTCGAGTAAGCAGCTGGTGGTGTACGGGAACAAGTGTCTGGACGCGTCCGGTCGCGGAACCAGCAACGGCACCGCGGTGATCATTTGGGACTGTAGTGGTCAGGCGAACCAGCAGTGGAACGTGAACGCGAACGGGACCATCACCGGGGTGCAGTCGGGGTTGTGTCTGAGTGCGTCCGCGGGCGGAACGGCGAACGGTACGAAGATCGTCCTCTGGTCGTGCAGCGGCAGCGCGAACCAGCAGTGGAGCCTGCGCACCTGACGGGAGCCCTCTGC
>NZ_SMKF01000040.1 GCF_004348325.1 Micromonospora sp. KC213
TCACCGAGGCGCACAGCCTGGTGGAGCACTTCGGCGGCGAGGAGCGCGGCGGGGTGGCGGCGGCGATGGGTCGCCCGGCGGAGGGGCTGCGGGCGCTGGGCGCCCGGCTGGCCCGGCAGTGGAGCCGCTGACACCTCCGCCCGGCTGGCCGTGGGGTGCGTACCGGCCGGCTGCCTGGGGCTGCGGTCACGCCACCTGAGGTGACCACGGCCCGGGCGGCGTACCATCGGATCTGGACCACACCGGGAATCACTGGCCGACGCGCGCTGTTGGCCAGTGCGTCCGGACCCATACCGCGCAGGGAGATTTCCACGTGACCACGCCAGCGCAGACCGAGTCGACCGAGGCCAAGGCCCCTACTTCCGTCGTCCTCACCGACGTCGCGGCGCAGAAGGTCAAGGCCCTGATCGAGCAGGAGGGCCGCGACGACCTGCGGCTCCGTGTCGCGGTGCAGCCCGGTGGCTGCTCCGGCCTGCGGTACCAGCTCTTCTTCGACGAGCGTTCGCTCGACGGTGACGTCGTCACCGACTTCGACGGCGTCGAGGTCGTCGTCGACCGGATGAGCGCCCCCTACCTGGCCGGGGCGACCATCGACTTCGCCGACCGGATCGACGCCCAGGGCTTCACCATCGACAACCCGAACGCGGGCAACTCCTGCGCCTGCGGCGACTCGTTCAGCTGAGTCGACCGCCTGCCGTACGGCGGGGCCGCCTCCCTCGCGGAGGCGGCCCCGCCGCCATGTGGGCCCTCGCCGCCGATGCGGAGCCACTAGGCATCCCGATTGTCGCCAACCCGCGCTTTCCTCCCGCCCGGTGAGCCCCGTTGAGTCGATCATGGATCGTCGGCGACGGGTGGGTAACCGGTCGATGGCGGCTCGTTGACCGACCCTCGACCGTGGCCGTCGCCGGAGCGGTAGGCTGACCCGCGCCGTGCTCCCGACCCCGAGGGTTGACATGAAGATCGCCGTGACCGGCTCGATCGCGACCGACCACCTGATGAGCTTCCCCGGTCGTTTCGCCGACCAGTTCATCGCCGACCAACTGCACAAGGTGTCCCTGTCGTTCCTCGTGGACGACCTGGTGCTCCGGCGGGGCGGGGTCGCGGCCAACATCGCCTTCGGCATGGCCCAGCTCGGGCTGCGGCCGGTGCTGCTCGGCGCGGTCGGCGCCGACTTCGCCGACTACCGGTCGTGGCTGGAGCGGCACGGCGTGGACTGCGAGTCCGTGCACGTCAGCGAGGTGGCGCACACCGCCCGCTTCGTCTGCACCACCGACACCGACATGTGCCAGATCGCCTCCTTCTACGCCGGGGCGATGAGCGAGGCCCGCAACATCGAGCTGACCCCGGTCGCGCAACGCCTGGGCGGGTTCGACCTGGTGTTGGTCAGCGCGAACGATCCCGAGGCGATGATCCGCCACTCCGCCGAGTGCCGGCAGCGTGGCTACGCCTTCGTCGCCGACCCGTCCCAGCAGCTCGCCAGGATGGAGGGCGAGCAGGTGCTCGGCCTGATCGACGGGGCCGACTACCTGATGACCAACGACTACGAGAAGTCACTGCTGTTGAGCAAGGCCGGCCTGACCGACGCGCAGCTGCTCGACCGGGTGAAGGTGCGGGTCACCACGCTCGGCAAGGACGGCGCGGAGATCGCCGGCCGGGACTTTCCGACCATCCACGTGCCGATCGCCCGGGAGACCAAAGCGGTGGACCCGACCGGCGTGGGGGACGGCTTCCGCGCCGGCTTCTTCGCCGCGCTGTCCTGGGGTCTGGGTCTGGAGCGTGCCGCCCAGGTCGGCTCGCTGCTGGCCACCCTGGTGCTGGAGACGGTCGGCACCCAGGAGTACGAGGTGCGCCGCGACCTGTTCGTCAAGCGCCTGGCCGAGTCGTACGGCGACGCCGCCGCCGAAGACGTCCGGCCGCACCTGCTGCCATGACCGCCGCACCCGCCGACCAGGTGCTGGTCGCGTTCGCCGGCCTGCCGGGCGTGGGCAAGAGCACCCTCGCCGGGCGGGTCGGCGCGGCCCTGCGGGCGCCCGTGCTCCCCGTCGAGCCGGTCGAGCGGGCGCTGGCCCGCTCCGGTCTGGTCGGTGACGTGCCGGAGACGGCGGCGTACCAGGCGGTGGCGGGGCTCGCCGAGGTGCAGCTCGGGCTCGGCCTGAGCGTGGTGCTCGACGCGGTCAACCCGGTGGCCAGCATCCGGGGGCTCTGGCACGACCTGGCCGAGCGGACCGGGGTGCCGCTGCGGGTGATCGAGGTGCACTGCGGGGACGTGGCGGAGCACCGCCGCCGGGTCGAGGCCCGGCTGCCGGCCGAGCCGGACCGCTTCGTCCCCACCTGGGAGCAGACCCTGGTCCGCCGGGCCGAGTACGAGCCGATCATCGGCCCGCGTCTGGTGGTGGACACCGCCGTGGACGTCGACCCCCTGCCAGCGATCCTCAGCTACCTGACCTGATCATCTGGCCGGTTCACCGGCTGCGGCGGACGTCGTACCCGGGGCCGTCCGGCACGGTGGCCAGGAACTCCTGCCCCCGCATCCGACACCAGGCGGGAATGTCGACCGCGGCGGCCGGATCGTCGGCGAGCACCCGCAGCACCGCGCCGACCGGCAGCTCGGGCAGCTGGCGGGCCAGCGCGATCACCGGCAGCGGGCAGCGCTGCCCCCGGCAGTCCAGTACCTGCGCCGGCCCGCTCACAGCCCGACCACCCCCGCCTCGGCGCGCAGCCCGGCCACGATCCCCGGCAGTTCGGCCAGGAACCGTTCGACGTCGGCCTCGGTGGTCTCCCGGTGCAGCGACACCCGGACGTTGCCGTGTGAGAGCACCCCCATCGCCTCCAGCACGTGCGACGGGCGCAGCGTGGACGAGGTGCAGGAGGAACCGGAGGAGACCGCGAAGCCGCGCCGGTCCAGCGCGTGCAGCAGCACCTCGCCGTCGACGTACAGGCAGGAGAAGGTGACCAGGTGGGGAAGGCGGTCGGTCGGGTGGCCGACCACCTCCACGTCCGGCACCTCGGCGGCGACCCGGGCCCGGATCCGGTCGACCAGTGGCGTCAGCCGGGCGGCCTGCGTTGCCGCGTCGGCCGCCGCCGCGCGCAGGCTCGCCGCCGCCGCCACCACCGCCGGCAGGTTCAGCACCCCCGGGGTACGCCCCGACTCCCGCTCGTCGGCCGGCCAGGGCGACTCCCAGCGGGTGCCCTTGCGGACCACCAGCAGCCCGACGCCGGGGGGCCCGCCCCACTTGTGGGCACTGGCGGTGAGCACGGACCAGCCCTGCGGCACCGCCGTGCGCCCCACCACCTGGGCCGCGTCGACGTACAGCGGCACTCCGGACCCGGCGCACAGTTCGGCCGCCGCGGCGACCGGCTGGACGGTGCCCACCTCGTGACTGGCGGCGATCAACGCGGCCAGCGCCACCCCGGGGGTACGCACCGCCTCGGCCCAGACGGTCAGGTCGAGCCGGCCGAGCCGGTCCACCGCCACGGCGTGCGCCGTGCCGCCGCCGGCCACGTGCCGCTCGGCGGCGTGCAGCACCGCCGAGTGTTCGATCGCGGAGTGCACCAGCGTCGCTCCGGCCCGCCGCCGCCCCGCCAGGCCGCCGAGCACGGCCGCGTGCGCCGCGGTCGTACCGCTGGGGGTGAAGGAGACCTCGTCGGCGCGGACACCGAGGGTCTCCGCGGTGGCCTCGCGCGCGGCGTCGAGAAGCTGCCGGGCGCGGCGGGCCTGCGTGTACAGCCGGGCGGGGTCGGCCCAGCCGTCGTCGAGGGCGGCCAGCAGCGCCTGCCGGGCGACCGGGTGCAGCGGCACGGCCGTGGCCGCGTCCAGATAGACCGGGGTAGGCGCGTCCTGGTGGGCCGGGGTGGGCGCGGCGGTCGCCATGTCCTGGTTGACCGGGGTAGGGCTCACGGCCGCCACGCTATCGCGGCCCGGCGTCGGGATCTCCCCGATGGGGGCGGACAGTGACCCCAAGACGGTCCAGCCCGTCATGGTCGAGTAATCTGCGACCGTCGGTGACGCCTTTGCCGTCGGTGCTGGAAAGAAGCGACCGCGGCGCGCTAGGGAGGCAGGACCAGGTGGTCGCAAGGAGTTCGGAGGTACGGCCGTCGGCCGTACGGGACAGCGCTGCACCGCAAGCCGGTGGACGCCGGCGGCGCGGTGTTGGTCGGCTCGCCGGGCTCGGTCTCGGCGGAGCTGCGCTGCTGGTTCTGCTCACCGGGTGTGACGTCGGCCGCGCGGTGGACGGCTTCGGCTGGCCCCAGGGCGGCATCACGCCCGAGTCGCACCGCATGTACGACCTGTGGATCGCCTCCTGCATCGCCGCCCTCGCGGTCGGTGTCTTCGTGTGGGGCTTGATCTTCTGGTGTGTGGTCCGCTACCGCAAGCGCGGCAACGAGCTGCCGGTGCAGACCCGCTACAACATGCCGATGGAGTTCCTCTACACCATCGCGCCGATCCTGATCGTCTCGGTGCTCTTCTACTACACGGCGGTCGTGCAGACCGACGTGGTGCGGACGACGAAGAACCCGGACGTGACGGTCGAGGTCGTCGCCTTCAAGTGGAACTGGCAGTTCAACTACCGCGACGGCCAGGGCCGCGAGGCCGACACCGTGGCCTCCGTGCTGGGCACCAGCGAGGTCATCCCGGTCCTGGTGCTGCCGACCGGTCGGTCGATCCGGTTCGAGGAGACCAGCCGCGACGTCATCCACTCGTTCTGGGTGCCGGAGCTGCTGTTCAAGCGGGACGTCATGCCGGGCAGCATCCGCAACGTCTTCGAGGTCTCCAAGCTGGAGAGCGAGGGCGCGTACGTCGGCCGGTGCGCCGAGCTCTGCGGCAGCTACCACGCCTTCATGAACTTCGAGCTGCGGGTGGTCTCGCCGGAGCAGTTCGACCAGTTCCTCGCCGCGAAGCGGGACGGCAAGTCGACGCAGGAGGCGCTGACCGCGATCGGTGAGGAGCCGTACGCGGTCACCACCGCGCCGTTCGAGACGCGGCGCAACACCGCCAACTTCAACCCCGACAACGTCTCGACCGGCGGAAACTGAGGTGCTGGCATGAAGACCGAGTGGCGCATCTTCCTGATCATCGCCGCGTTCCTCTTCGGCGCGACGATCCTCTACGGCGCCTGGACGTACGGTGACTCCGGCCAGGTCGAGTGGGTCGGCACGGTGGCCCTGCTGCTGTCGTTCCTGCTCTGTTCGATGTGCGGTGGCTTCTTCTGGTTCGTTTCCCGCCGCATCGACCTGCGTCCGGAGGACCGGCCGGACGGCGAGATCGCCGACGGCGCCGGCGAGATCGGCTTCTTCAGCCCGGGCAGCTACTGGCCGTTCGGTCTGGCGCTCGCCGCCGCGGTGGCCGGCCTGGGCCTGGTGTACTGGCAGTTCTGGCTGCTGGGTGTGGGTCTGGTCGCGGTGGTTCTCGCCTCGTGCGGGCTGCTCTTCGAGTACTACACCGGCACCCGGCGCACCGCCGAGCACTGACGCACGCCGTACCGCAGGGCCCGACTCCGCAGGGAGTCGGGCCCTGCCTCGTATCCGAAGCCGGCGTCGGACGGCCGGGCGGCCCGGATGTCAGGCGGCGTGGCGGTGCGGGAACCGGCGGCACCGCTGCGGGGCCAGGCGGGAGGCGCGGACGGCGATGGTGGCGACCAGCAGCGCCGTACCGCAGCCGGTGCAGACGAGTTCGGGGCAGTCAGGGCCGTGCCCGTCCGCGCAGGGCGGCGTCTCGAACGGCCGGACGCCCTCGCAGGCGTCGCAGTACAGTTCGCGCTCCGACACGGGCGTCTCCTCTCATTCCGGTGTCTACCGACGGACATCGCCGCCATCGGTTGAAAACGGAAAATTACTCCCGTGTAGTTTCGCACGCCCCTCCGACACTTCCGGCACGACGTCCGGCTCAACCCAGGCGTACGGGCGTCAGAGGGCGCGGGCGAGACCGATCCAGCGGTCCAGCACGGCTGCGGCAGCCCCGGAGTCGATCGACTCGGCGGCCCGGTCCATCCCGGACCGCAGCGCCTCGGTCAGGTCGCCGTCGAGCGGGCCCTGGGTGGACAGGGCGGCGGCGGCGTTCACCAGGACCGCGTCGCGTACCGGGCCGGTCTCGCCGGCCAGCAGCCGGCGGGTCACCTCGGCGTTGCGTGCCGGGTCGCCGCCGCGCAGGTCGGTCAGGGCGGCTCGGGGCACCCCGAGGTCCGCCGCATCCAGCACCGCCTCCCGGACGGCGCCCTGCTGGGCGACCCAGACGCGGGTCGGCGCTGCGGTGGTGAACTCGTCCAGCCCGTCCTCGCCGCGCAGCACCATCACCGAGTCGCCCCGGGCGGCGAAGACGGCGGCCATCACCGGGGCCATCCGGGCGTCGAAGCAACCGACCGCGCCGGCCCGGGGGCGGCCCGGGTTGGTCAGCGGTCCGAGGAAGTTGAAGAAGGTGGGCACCCCGACCTCGCGTCGGACCGGCCCGGCGTGCCGCATGCCCGGGTGGAACCGGGGGGCGAAGCAGAAGCCGATGCCGGCCTCCGTGACGCAGCGGGCGACCTGCTCGGGCGCCAGGTCCAGCGGGAGGCCGAGGAACTCCAGCAGGTCGGCGGCGCCGCAGGAGGAGGAGGCGGCTCGGTTGCCGTGCTTGATCACGGGCACGCCGGCGCCGGCGACGACCAGCGCGGTCATCGTGGAGATGTTCACCGTGTGGGCGAGGTCACCGCCGGTGCCCACCACGTCCACCGCCGTGCGGCGCAGTGCCTCGGGGAGGGCCACCTCGACCGCGCGGCCCAGCATCGCCTCGCCCAGTCCGGCCAGCTCGGCGGGGGTCTCACCCTTGGCCCGCAGCGCCACCGCGAAGCCGGCGATCTGGGCCGGGCCGGCCGCGCCGGTCATGATCTCGCCCATCGCCCAGGCGGTGTCGGCGGTGGAGAGCTCCTCGCCGCGCAGCAGCGCGGTGAGCAGCAGCGGCCAGGTCCGTTCGCCCATGATGGGCCTCCCGAGCAGGCGTGGAATGCGGGTGGACCGGTCCCGTCGCCCGTCACCGTGGGCGCCGGGTGCGCCGGCCTCGTCGGTCAGGCGGCGGCGTGCGTACGCAGCAGGTCGGCGACCGTGGCGCCGGTGGTCACCGGGTCGAGCGGGTGCACCAGCGTGGCGTCGACCTCGGCGTACGCGGCGAGCCACCGGTCGGCCGCCCGGGCGATCACCACGCAGGTCGGTGGGGCGTCGTCCCGGTCGTCCTTGATCTGGCGGGCGATGCCGATGCCGCCGCCCGGGCTGGCCTCGCCGTCGAGGAGCATCAGGTCGACCTGGTACTCGTCGACCAGCCGGACGCACTGCGCGTAGTCGGACGCCTCGACGAACTCGACCCGTAGGCCCGGCGCCGGGCGGGTGCCGACGGCCAGCCGCATCCGGTCACGGACCTGCGGGTCGTCGCTGTAGAGCAGGACGGTGCACTCACGATCGCTCATCGCTGGACTGGCTCCCACCTCGTAGCTGCCGCAGGCGATCGTACCGCCCGGTGTGGCGCACCCGACATCCCGCCCACCACCGGCGGGCCGGGGTGTCCGGACGCGGCGCCGAACGGCCTTCGGCCGGGCTCCCGGGGCGGTCGGGGCGCCCCGGGCCGGGCCGCCGGGCCGCAGTCCTGCGGTGGCTCAGGCCGGGGTCGCGGGACCGGCCGGGACGTCGGCGGTGGCGGGTCCGGACGCGGCGGCCTGGGCGGCGCGGTCGCGGGCCTCCTGGCGGTCCAGCTCACGGTCGAGTCGGCGGGCCTCCCGCTCGGACTGCCGGACCCACTGCAGGACCAACACCGCGAGCATGGTCACACTGACGAACTCGCCACCGGCCCAGAGCACCCCACCGGCCACCACCTGGTCGCTCCACGGGTCGGACCAGGACAGCCGCAGCGAGGGGTACCAGTCGCCGCCGAAGAGGGTGGTGCTCTGCATGACGGTCAGCCCGAGCACGGTGTGGAACGGCACCGAGAGCACCATCAACAGCGCCCGGGCCGGGTACGGCCAGCGCCCGGGCAGCGGATCGAGGCCGAGCAGCGGCCAGAAGAACACGCAGCCGGTGGCGATGAAGTGCGCGTGCACCAGCTCGTGTGCCCAGGCGTGCTCCAGCGTGTAGCGGTAGAGGTCGGTGAAGTACAGCGCGAACGGGTTCACCACGAAGATGGCGAACGCCACCAGCGGGAAGCTGTAGATCCTGGCGATCCGGCTGTGCACGATCGCCAGCAGCCGCTTGCGTGGGCGGACCGGCAGCGTACGCAGGGCGAGGGTGATCGGCGCGCCCAGCGCCAGGAAGATCGGCGAGACCATGGAGAGCACCATGTGCTGGACCATGTGCACCGACAGCAGCGTGGTGTCGTACGCGCCCAGCCCGCTGAGCGTGACCGCCGCGATGCCGCCGAGTCCCGGGCCGAGGAAGCAGACCGTCCGGACCGCCGGCCAGCGGTCTCCGCGCAGCCGCAGCCGGTGGACGCCGTAGAGGTAGAGACCGGCGGCCAGCAGCAGGCCGAGGGTGAGCCAGCTGTCGAGCCGGATCTCGGTGAAGACCCGGGCGACGGTGAACGGCGGGAGGGTACCGTCGCCCCCGGAGGCCGGCGTGTCGGCGGGGCCCGCCGAGGCGGCGGCGAAGATCGAATCGACGTGCAGCACGCTTTTCAGGCTAGGCCAGGCGAACCGGACCTTCACGATCGGGCCATCCGTGACCTGGGTTTGGCCCCCCGCTGATCGCCCGCGCCGGTCAACGGCAATAATGACCGCGTGACTGCGGCCCCAGCCATTGACAAGAGCCGGATCCACTCCCTGACCCGACCCAACATGGTCAGCGTCGGGACGATCGTGTGGCTCTCCAGCGAACTCATGTTCTTCGCGGCGCTGTTCGCCATGTACTTCTCGATCCGCGCGGCGGCACCCGAGCAGTGGGCGGAGCACACCCCGCACCTGAACATCCCGTACGCGACGACGTTCACGGTGATCCTGGTGCTCTCGTCGATCACCTGCCAGCTCGGTGTCTTCGCGGCCGAGAAGGGTGACGTCCACGCCCTGCGGCGCTGGTTCACGATCACCTTCGTGATGGGCCTGATCTTCGTCCTCGGCCAGGTGAACGAGTACCGCGAGCTGGTGCACGAGGGCGTGAAGATCAACGCAGACGGGTACGGGTCGATGTTCTACCTGACCACCGGCTTCCACGGCCTGCACGTGACCGGCGGTCTCGTCGCCTTCGTCATCTTCATGATCCGCACGACCATGGGCCGGTTCACCCCGGCGCAGGCGACCTCGGCGATCGTCGTGTCGTACTACTGGCACTTCGTCGACGTCGTGTGGATCGGGCTCTACGGCATGATCTACTGGCTTCAGTGATCTTGGCGCGTCACGAACCGCGCCGCTGCTCCGTCCCCTGAGACAAGGTCCAACCGGTTAAGGACACAGGTCATGACTTCTGACAACGACCGCCGACGCGGTCTGCTCGCGCGGCTGCGTGGGCGGCCCGCAGCGCGCAGCAGGGGCCGCCGCCGGCTGGGTGCCGCGCTCCGGCTGATCGCCGCGCTGACGCTGGCCGGCGGCGCCTACACCGTCTTCGCCCCCGGCGTGCAGGCGCAGGAGAACCCGCCGCTGACCAGCGCCGCGGCCGAGGGCAAGGCGCTGTTCGACGTGAGCTGCGTGACCTGCCACGGTCGCAACGCCCAGGGTGTCGAGGGTCGTGGCCCGAGCCTGATCGGTGTCGGTGCCGCTTCGGTGGATTTCCAGGTCAGCACCGGCCGCATGCCGATGGCCCGCCAGGAGGCCCAGGCCATGCGCAAGCCCCCGGTCTTCACCGCCGACCAGGTGGATCAGCTCGCCCAGTACATCCAGGAACTCGGCGGCGGTCCCGAGGTCCCCGAGGGTGACCTGCGCCGGGGCGCCGACCTGGCCACCGGTGGTGAGCTGTTCCGGATCAACTGCTCGCAGTGCCACGCCTTCGGTGGTGGCGGCGGCGCGCTCTCCTCCGGCAAGTTCGCTCCGAGCCTGCGCCCGGCCAGCGACCGGCAGATCTACGCCGCCATGCTGAGCGGCCCGCAGAACATGCCGGTGTTCGGTGACAACCAGATCACTCCGGAGCAGAAGGCGGACATCATCGCCTACATCCAGGAGACCCTCAAGCACGACCAGGACCAGGGCGGTTTCAACCTGGGCCGGTACGGCCCGTCGACCGAGGGTCTGGCGATCTTCCTGGTCGGCCTTGTCGCGCTGGTCTTCGCGAGCCTGTGGATTGCAGGCAAGTCGTGACCGAGCGGATCATTCGTTTCACTGCTGTGGTGCCGGGCTGTGGCACCACCCGTAGCGAGGTGACGGCATGAGCACCCACACCGAGCACCAGGCCCCGCAGGGCCGGCAGCCGCTCGACGTGCTGGACCCCCGGGTGTCCCGCTTCGACATCGTCCAGGAGGGCGCGCGCCGGGACGACATCGAGATCGTCCACTACGAGCCGCAGGTCGTCCCGGGCAGCAAGGCCGAACGCCGGATGACCCGTACGGTCGCGTCGTTCTTCCTGCTCACCGGCCTGGCCGCGACCGCCTTCCTGATCATCTACATCTGGTGGCCGTGGCAGTGGCACCCCGGCCGGGGCGGCGACAAGTACTACACCCCGCTGCTCGGTCTGACCCTGGGCGTCGCCCTGCTCGGCATCGGCTTCGGCATCCTCACCTGGGGCAAGAAGCTGCTGCCGAAGGAGGTCTCGATCCAGGGCCGGCACGACGGGCCCGGCACGGCCGAGGACCGGAAGATCACCGGCGAGACCATGCTGTACCTGGCCGAGGAGATGGGCGTGCGGCGGCGGCCGTTGCTCGGCGTCTCCCTGGTCGCCGGCCTGCTGCCGGTGGGCGCGGTCGCCGCGGCCCCGCTGGTCGGTGGCCTGATCAAGCAGCCGCACGAGAACAACCAGATGTTCACCACCGGCTTCGCGCCGGCCGACGGCCACAAGGTCCGGCTGGTCCGCGAGGACGGCCGGCCGATCCGCCCGGCCGACATCAGCGCCGGTGGCCAGCTCACCGTCTTCCCCGGCATCTCGCACGGCGTGAGCAACCGGCACGCCGACTCGCCGACGCTGCTGATCCACCTGCGTGAGTCCGACGCGGTCGCCTCCCGTGAGGCCAACGCCCGGGTGGGCCACGAGGACTACATGTGGGGCAACTACGCCGCGTTCTCGAAGATCTGCACCCACGCCGGCTGCCCCGCGAGCCTGTACGAGCAGCAGACCAACCGCCTGCTCTGCCCGTGCCACCAGTCGCAGTTCCTGATCACCGACAACGCCCGGCCCGTCTTCGGTCCGGCCAGCCGTCGGCTGCCGCAGCTGCCGATCGAGGTGGACGAAGAGGGCTTCTTCGTGGCGAAGTCCGACTACACCGAAACCGTCGGCCCCGACTTCTGGGAGCGGCCATGAAGCGCCGAAAGTTTGACGTAGCAGCGGTGCCGGCCAAGACCGCCGGTGCGGTGGACGACCGCTTCCAGGTGGCCACCCCGCTGCGCAAGCTGCTCAACAAGGTCTTCCCCGACCACTGGTCCTTCCTGCTCGGCGAGATCGCGCTCTTCTCGTTCGTCGTGCTGCTGCTGACCGGTGTCTTCCTGACCTTCTTCTTCGAGCCGGCGATGACCGAGGTGGTCTACAACGGCAGCTACGCCCCGCTGCGGGGTACGCCGATGTCCGCCGCGTACGCCTCCAGCCTGGACATCTCCTTCGACGTCCGCGGTGGTCTGATCATGCGTCAGATGCACCACTGGTCGGCGCTGCTGTTCATGGCCTCGATCGTGGTGCACATGCTCCGGGTCTTCTTCACCGGCGCGTTCCGCAAGCCGCGGGAGACGAACTGGATCATCGGTTCGCTGCTGTTCTGGGTCGGGTTCCTGGCCGGCTTCACCGGCTACTCGCTGCCGGACGACGGCCTGTCCGGCACCGGACTGCGGATCGCCTCGGCGATCATGCTGTCGATCCCGGTGATCGGCTCCTGGCTGACCTCGTCCATCTTCGGCGGGGAGTTCCCCGGCACCATCATCATCAGCCGGTTCTACATCGCCCACGTGCTGCTCATCCCGGGTCTGCTGCTCGCGCTGATCGGTGTCCACCTGGGCCTGGTGTTCAAGCAGAAGCACACCCAGTGGCCCGGCCCCGGCCGGACCAACGAGAACGTCGTCGGCGAGCGGATGTTCCCGCGGTACGCGCTCAAGCAGGGCGGCTTCTTCATGGTCGTCTTCGGCGTGATCGCGCTGATGGGCGGCCTGTTCCAGATCAACCCGATCTGGTACTTCGGCCCGTACGAGGCGTGGGTGGTCTCGGCCGCCAGCCAGCCCGACTGGTACGTCATGTTCCTCGACGGCTCGACCCGCCTCATGCCGGCCTGGGAGGTGCACATCCCGATCGGCGACGGGTACGTCATCCCGCCGCTGTTCTGGCCGACGGTGGTGCTGCCCGGCATCCTGGTGGGGATCTCCCTGGCGTACCCGTTCCTGGAGGCCCGGCACCTCAAGGACCGCAAGCACCACAACCTGTTGCAGCGTCCCCGGGACGTTCCGGCCCGGACCGCGGCCGGCGCGATGGCCCTGGCCTTCTTCGTGGTGCTGACGCTCTCGGGCGCCAACGACGTGATCGCGGACAAGTTCCAGATCAGCCTCAACGCGATGACCTGGGCGGGTCGGATCGGTCTGCTGATCGCCCCGCCGGTGGCCTACTACGTCACGTACCGGCTCTGCCTCGGTCTTCAGCAGCACGACCGGGAGGTGCTGGCCCACGGCGTGGAGACCGGGATCATCCGCCGCCTGCCCGACGGCCGGTTCGTGGAGGTCCACCAGCCACTGGCTTCCGGTGACGGCCACGCGGAACTGGACTACGTCGGCTGGGTGGTGCCGAAGAAGATGAACCGGCTCGGGGCGCTCGGCCCGGCGATCCGGGGCTTCTTCTACCCGATCGAGAAGCCGGCCGAAGCGCCGGTGTCGCCGGGTCATCCGCCGGTCGAGCCCCGCACCGAGCGCGAGGAGATTGGCAGCGGCGAGGGCCGCCGCTGATCGTCCCTCCTGCCACCGTGGCGTCCGCCGGAAGCCTCCGGCGGGCGCCACGTCCGTTTCACCGGACGCCCGGCGACCTGGCCACCTCCGGGTGACAGCGCGGGAATAACCCCCGTCAGGCGGGTATCCGTGCGCGGTCCAACGGAAACGGGGAGGGGAAAGATGTCGGGTATCAAACGTCTGGGACTACTGGCCGCCCTGGTGCTGGTCGGCCTGGCACCGGCGGCGGCGACGCAGGCAGCGGCGCAACCGTCACAGCAGGACACCCAGTACCTGCAGGCGCTGCACCAGGTGAACCTGTTCGAGATCACGACGGGTGAACTGGCCCAGCAGAAGGGCCAGAACGCCGACGTCAAGCGGCTTGGCGAGATGTTCAAGACCGACCACACCCAGCTGGACCAGACGGTGCAGAGCACCGCGCAGCAGCTGAACGTGACCCTGCCGAACGAGCCCACCGCCGACCAGCAGCAGGTCATCGACCGGCTGGACGGGCTCAACGGCGCCGAGTTCGACCGGGCGTGGGTGACCGCCCAGCTGGCCGGGCACGTCCAGGCCATCCAGGCCACCCAGACCGAGATCTCGCAGGGTTCCGAGCAGTCGGTGATTCAGTTGGCCCAGGAGGCGCTGCCGGTCCTGCAGGCCCACTACGACGAACTGGTGGCCCTGGCCCAGCAGCTGGGCATCCCGGTCCCGCAGGCCACCGGCACCGCGACCGCGACCCCGGGTGCCACCACGCCGGCTCCGGGCGGCACCGGCACCGAAACGCCCGCTCCGGGTGGTACCACCGAGTCGCCGGCTCCGGGCGGCACCACCGAGACGCCCGATCCGAACAACAGCTGACGTCCGGGTACGTCGCAGGCCGGCCCGCCCTCCGGGGCGAGCCGGCCTGCGCGCGGAATCCGGCAGATCAGTCGGCGTTCGCGAGGCCGATTGCGAACGCCTCCTCGAGGTCGTGCTGGGAGTACGCGCGGAACGCGATGTGCGACTCTGTGTTGATCACCCCGGGGACCTTGGAGATGCGGCCGGCGATGACCTCGGCGATCTGGTCGAACTCCCGGACCCGGACGATGGCGATCAGGTCGACGTGCCCGGCCACCGAGTAGACCTCGCTCACGCCCGGCAGGGCGGCCAGGGCCTCGGCCACCTCGGGGATGGAGTCGGTGGCGCAGTCGATCAGGACGATCGAGGTGATCACTGGACGATTCTCCGTTCGTCGACGTCGTGGCCCATGCTAGATGTTCACCCGGCGGCGCGGACCGGGACGGTCAGCCCGTCGCCGGCCCGGATCACGTCGCGCAACCGCTCACCCGCGTCGACGGTCGCGCCCGGCCAGACCACCGTCCGCTCCACGTCCCCCCGGACGACCGCCCCCGCTCCGACCACCGCCCGGCGTACCCGGCCGGTCACCGTCGCCTCCGGATCGACCAACGCGCCCTCGCCGGCGACGTGCAGGTTCGCCGCCAGGTAGTCGCGCGGGGTGCCGGTGTCGTAGAAGGTTCCCGGGTACGTCACCACCTCCAACGCGCCGGCCGCCTCCGCCGGCCGCCAGACCGCCCGGACAAGGTCGCCGGCGGTCGCCGGCAGCGCCCGGACCAGCCGCCAGGGCAGCAGGGAGAACCCGGTGAAGACGTGGCCACCGAAGGTGCCGGGGGCGGCCGGGTCGGCGGCCGGTTGGCCCAGCAGCCGTACGACGTGCCCGTCCCAGCCGTCCAGCAGCGCGGCCACGTCCCGGCCCGGGGTGGCGTGCGGGTCGGACAGGTAGGCGTCGGCGTTGCCGACCAGCACACCGCGTCCGTCGATCCAGTCCCGCAGGTTGCCCAGACCGCCCGCGGTGCCCAGCGGAGCCCCCGGCTCCACGGACAGGTGAGCCCGGTCGCCGACGTGGGTGACCACCTGCTCGGCGAGGTGACAGGCGTTCACCGCGACCCGCTCCGGGCCGGTCATGCCCAGCCCGGCGAGCCGGGCCAACGCCCGGTCCAGCAGCGGCACGTTGCCGACCGGGCAGAGCGCCTTCGGCACCCGCGCGGTCAGCGGTCGCAGCCGAGTGCCCTCGCCGGCGGCGAGCACCACCGCGCAGACCCCCGGATACGCCTCCGCGGGGCGGGCGGGGCCGGTCACGCCGGAGGCCGGCCGGCGGGCGGGACCTGCCCTGCCAGCGGACCGATGCCGTAGTGGCCGAGGAGGAAGGCGGTGGCCCGGCTGAGCCGGGGCAGGTCGTCCAGCGGGTGCCAGGCGGCCTCGAAGACCTCCGCGCCGTCCACCGTCAGCTCCGTGGTCGACGCCGGCACCTCCGCCTCGAAGACCATGTCCACCCACCCCTTGGCGTGGACCAGCGCGTTCGGTACGGCAGGACGGAGCCGGTCGGGAGGCAGCCGGATGCCGGACTCCTCGTACAGCTCGCGGGCCGCGCCGACGACCGGGGACTCGGCCCGCTGGAGCAGGCCGGCGGGGAGCGTCCAGCTGTAGCCGGGCGGTTGGCGCAGCAGCAGGAGGCGGCCGGGGCCCTCGGCCTCGCTGTCCCGAACCAGGGTGACCGCACCGACGACGTACTTCGGCACGGCCAGCCGGACCAGCCGACGCCGCATCGTCACCGGCAGCCGGTAGAAGACCTTGTAGGCGACGGCCCGTCCGGTGGCGCGCGAGCGGGGGATCATGGGTCCAGGCTAGGCCGTCGGGCCCACCCCGTCATGCCAGCCCCCACCCTGGCCCGTCGACCGTGGCCGGGCGGGTGCTCACTGCCGGTGGTCGACGAGGTCGATGAGCTGCTGCACCACGGTGTCCGGCTCGACCGCCCGGTCGAAGACCGCCACCAGGAGGGTCTCCAGGTCGGGGTAGCCCAGTTCCTCGGAGAGCCGCAGCAGCGGCAGGTCGCTGGCCAGCCCTCGGTTGTGCTTGCGCAGCGCCAGGCCGATGGTCGCCCGACCCAGGCGTACCTTGTCGGCTATCGAGATGCCGGGCGCGGTGTGCTCGGCGAACCAGCGGTTGATCTGCATCTGGGCGTGCGGCGACTTGACGAAGCCGAGCCACTCCCGACGCGGTCCTCGGGGGGCGACGGTGGCCTCGAATCCGCTCTCCGCGTCGTTCTCGGTGAAGATCTCCACCACATCGCCCTCATCCAGTTCGGAGGAGAGCGGGGCCAGCCGGCCGTTGATCCGGGCGGCGAGACAGTGGTCGCCGCGATCGGTGCCCAGTTCGTAGGCGAGGTCCACCGGGGTCGCCCCGGCCGGGAGCACCACCTGCCGACCGTCGGCGACCACCTGGATCTGCGCCTCGGCCAGGTCGCAGCGCAGCGATTCGAGGAACTGGGCCGGATCGGGCGCCTCCTGCTCCCAGTCAAGCACCCGGCGCAGCCAGGCCAGCTGGTCGGCATTGGCGGATCCGGAGCCGGCGGAGCGGGGGAAACGGAAGTCGGCGGCGATGCCGTACTCGGCCCAGCGGTGCATCTCCCGGGTACGGATGAGCACCTCGACCGTGCGGTCCTGCGGACCACAGACGCTGGTGTGCAGGGATCGGTAGAGGTTGTTCTTCGGGGAGGCGATGAAGTCCTTGAACCGGCCGGGGACGGGACGCCACCGGCCGTGCATCGCGCCGAGGGCCGCGTAACAGTCGGTGGGTGGGCCGTCCACCACGATCACGATGCGGGGCAGGTCGAACGGCGTGGCGTGCCCGCCGGCGACGGTGTCCTTCCAGATCGAGTAGAGGTGCCGGGGACGCGGACTGACCTCGGCGTCGACCCGGCTGCGCCGCAGCGCCGCCTTCGCCTGGGCGACCACGTGGTCGAGGTACGCCTCCCAGCCTGGCCGGTCGTGCACGTGCCGGGCGATCCGGGCGTGCTCGTCGGGCGCCAGGTGCAGCAGCACCACGTCGTCCAGCTCGCGTTTGAGGGTCTGGATGCCCAACCGGTCGCAGAGCGGGACGAGCACCTCCTGGGTCTTGCGGGCGATCCGTTCCCGGGACGCGGCGGAACGGACCCCGAGGGTACGCATGTTGTGCAGCCGGTCGGCCAGCTTGATGATCAGGACCCGGACGTCCTTGCCGGCCGCGATTATCATCTTGCGGATCGTCTCGGCCTCGGCGGCCTTGCCGTAGAACGCCTTGTCGAACTTGGTCACCCCGTCGACCAGGTGGGCCACCTCGCCGCCGAAGTCCTCGGCGAGCGCCTGGAGGGTGTATCGGGTGTCCTCCACCGTGTCGTGCAGCAGCGCGGCGACCAGTGTGGTGGTGTCCATGCCGAGGTCGGCGCAGATCTCGGCGACCGCCAGCGGATGGGTGATGTACGGTTCGCCGCTCTTACGGAACTGGCCGCGGTGCATGTTCTCCGCGATCGTGTACGCCCGGCGCAGCACGGCGGGATCGGCGCTGGGATGGATGCTGCGGTGACTGCGGACGAGCTGGCTGACCGGGTCGGTGTCGTTGGTCGGCCAGGTGAGCAACGACCGCAGCCGGCGCGTCAGCGGCAGCTCTCCCGGCTGTGTCGGGAGCGCGCCCCCCAGGGCGGCGCCGTGCCCGGCGTCGACGTCCACGAGGGACACCTCCTCACCCCGGCTCCGCGGCCACCGTCCCCGGCAACCGGAAGCAGGCCCACGAAACGGGCAGGACTGCACTCCCTTAACAGCCTAAGTGAGTCGGCGTCGTCCGATCGGTCACTTGCTCATGAGCGTTCGGTCGAGAGTTGGGAGGACCCGCCGTTCTCGGCCTTCGCCAGAAGGTCACGGAACCGGGCAGCACCGGCCACCGGTGACGACCACTCGGACGACATCTCCACCAGCCGGGTCTCCGGTCGTTCCAACCAGGACAGGATCCGCTCGGTCTCCTCGGCCGACGCGCGGGGCACCGGCCCGTGCCCGGGCGGCACCGTCTCGGCGGTGGCCCGGATGGCGGAGATCGTCGGCCGCGGGTGGACACCGGGCGGGGACACCCCGGCACCGGCGAGCCGACCGTGCCGCACCAGCGCCAGCTCCCAACCACCGCCGGCGGCGGGCCGGGCGGCGACCAGCTCGGCGATCCGGGTCAGCGCGGCGAGCCGTTGCATCCGCACGGTCGCCCGCAGCACGGCGGCCAGCCGGGACCGCACCACCGCGGCCTCCTCGTAGCGCTGGGCGGTCGCCAGGGTGGCGATCCGGGCGAGCAGGGCCTCGACCACGGGTTGCGGATCGCTGGTGGTCGCGGTGCGGAACGGCGCGGCGGCGCGGTGGTCGTACTCGTCGGGGGTGATCCGGTGCTCGCAGGGCGCCGGGCAGCGACCCAGCTCGGCCAGCGCGCAGGCCGGCGTGACCGTGCGCAGCGAGAGCCGGTGGGTGCACTGGCGCAGTGGCACGGCGTCGTGGAACCCGGCCGCCGCCAGCTCGGCGGCCTGTCGGGAACGGAACGGCCCCAGGTAGGCGGTGTCGGTGGGGGAGAGGGCGCGCACCACCGACAGCCGCGGGTACGCCTCGTCGGTCAGCTTGAGCCACACCATCCGCTCGGGGAACTTCGACCGGCGGTTGTACGGCGGAGCGTGCGCGGCGATCAACCTCAGCTCACGGACCTCCGCCTCCAGCGAGTGCGCGCACTCCACCGCCTCGACCCGCTCGGCCGCCGCCAGCATCTCCGACATCCGGGCCCGCTTCTCGGCGGCGGTGAAGTAGCTACGCACCCGGGTGGCGATGTCGCCGGAGGTGCCGACGTAGAGCGGCCGGTCGTCGGCGGCGCGGAAGACGTACACCCCCGGAGCCTTGGGCAGCCCCTCGGCGAGGTGCCGTTTGCGTCGCTGGGTGGGGGTGACCGCCTTCGCGAACTCGATCGCCTCGCCGACCGTGTCGACCCGGTGCCCGCCCAGCCGGGCGATCAGACCGTGCAGCACGTCCACCGTGGCCTTCGCGTCGTCCAGCGCGCGGTGGGTGGGCCGGGTGGCGGTGCGGAAGTAGGCCGCGAGGGTGCCGAGCTTGCGGTTGGGCACCTCGTCGCGGGTCAGCACCCGCCGAGCCAGCGCCGCCGTGTCCAGCACCCGGGGGTTGGGCCAGCGGTAGCCGTGCCGGGCACAGGCCGCCTTCAGGAAGCCCACGTCGTAGGGGGCGTTGTGAGCCACCAGCACGGCGTCGGCGACGAACTCCAGGAAGCTCGGCAGGACCTGCTCGATCGGTGGGGCGGGGACCAGCATGGCCTGGGTGATGCCGGTCAGCACGGTGATGAACGGCGGGATCGGCACGCCGGGGTTGACCAGGGTGGCCAGCACCCCCAGCTCCTCGCCGCCGCGCACCTTGACCGCGCCGATCTCGGTGATTCCGCCGCCGTCCGGCGCGCCGCCGGTGGTCTCCAGGTCGACCACGACGAAGGTGGTCGCGTAGAGCGGCAGCGCCGGGTCGACCCCGGCACCGGCCGACGGATCCAGACCGGCCAGCGTCTGCTGGACGTACTCCCCAGGTGCCACGGTCGCACCGTAACCGGGCGGTCCGACACTCCCGGCACATCCGCCCCGCCAGTCATCACGGGATAGGATGAGAGATCGGCTCACTCACCGGGCGGTGGGCCCGGTCGCGGTGGGAGACTTGCCACATGCCCCTCACCGAGCCGTACGACGACCACCTCCCCGAGGAGGGGTCGTCAGCCGCCGCGCCCGAGGCCGGCGTCGACCCGGCTGTGGGGGCACCCGAACCGGAGCCGACCCTGCCCGAGCCGGTCCGACAGCGCATCGTCGCCCTGACCGCCGCGGTGCTGCCCGGCCTGCCCGCCGACGAGGTGCCGGTGCCGCTGCGCCGGGTGGCCAAGTTCGCCCCGAACCGCCGGGCCCGGCTGGGCGCCCCGGCGATCGCGGCCCAGCTCACCGGCGATCCGCTGTTCCGACAGCGGGTGACCGCCCGGGTGCTCGCCGACGCCGGTGACCTGGGGGCCGCCGTCGTCGCGGGCACCGCACCGGCCGCCGCCGATCCGGTCGAGGTGGCCGCCCTGGCGTACCTGGCCCGGCCCCGGGGCTGGCGGGAGCTGATCGAGGCCAGCGGGGCCGCGGTACGCGCCGAGGCGGACAGCGCGGTCGTCGCCGAACTGGTCCGCGAGGCCGAGCAGCGGGCCGCCCGGGCCGAGCATGACCGGGCGGTGGCCCGGGTCGAGGCGGAGAAGCTCCGCGACGAGCTGGCCCGGGTACGCGAGGAACTGGGTCAGTTGCGGGAGGAGAACCGGCAGCTCAACCGGACGCTGCGGGAAACCCAGGCGCGGGAGCGCCGGGCCGGCGACCTGTTGGCCACCGAACGTGGGCGGGCCGCCCGGGCCGCCGCCGACGCCGACGCCGAGCTGCGCCGGGCGCGGGCCCGACTCGCCGAGGCCGAGGCGGCGGCCGGCGTCGCCCGGGCCAGCGCCAAGGAGGCGCGCTCCGTCGACGACGCCCGGCTCTGGCTGTTGTTGGAGACGATCGGGCAGGCGGCCGTGGGGCTGCGCCGCGAACTGGCCCTGGACCCGGTCGACAAGCTGCCCGCCGACTTCGTCGCCGACGCGTTCGCCGAGAACCCGGCCGCGGCCGCCGCCTCCGGTCCGGCGGCCCGCGCCCGGGACACCGACGACCCGGCCCGCCTGGACCAGCTGCTCGCCCTGCCCAAGGCGCACCTGGTGGTCGACGGCTACAACGTCACCAAGCGCGGCTTCGGTGAGATGTCCCTCGAACAGCAGCGCAAACGGCTGATCAGCGGCCTGGGCGGGATCGCCGCGCAGACCGGCGACGAGGTCACCGTCGTGTTCGACGGCGCCGAGCGGATGCACGGACTGCCCCCGACGCCGCGCGGCGTACGGGTGCTGTTCAGCCGCAAGGGGGAGACCGCAGACGAGCTGATCCGCCGGCTGGTCCGGGCCGAGCCGGCGGGGCGGCCGGTGGTGGTGGTCTCCTCCGACCGCGAGGTCGCCGACGGCGTCCGCCGACACGGCGCGTACCCGCTGGGAGCCGACTCGCTGCTCCGCCGCCTCGCCCGCTGCTGACCCCGCCCCCACCGGCCATGTCGATCACGAAGCCGGCCGGGGCCGTTGGTCGTTGATCACGAAGCCGGCCGGGTGGTTGGTCCGGTTCACGGTCCTCAACCTCATGATCGAGTGGCTTGGGCGGTTCTGTCGTAGCTGCGAGGTAGTGTCCGGGTCGCTGAGAGTGGTCGGGTGGTGGCGAAGGGTTCCGCCCGACAGTCGGGTTGACTCAGGAGGCGTGATGCTCATCGACTGCGATCGATGCAGGGTGCGAGGTGCCGGCTGTGCCGGATGTCTGGTGACCGCTCTGCTCGACGACCCGTCCGCTGATCTGGGTCCCGCCGAGATCCGAGCGGTCGAGGTCTTCGCCCGTGCCGGGTTCGACGTGCAGGTGCTGGCTGACGAGAGCCGCCCGGCCCGTCCGGCACACCGCCGCCGGGCAGCCTGACCCGCTACCGCTGCCGGTCGCCAACCCTCCGCCGCTCGCCGCGCGTCGCTCGCGCCGGCCGGTAGCGCCGGACGTCGGTGTGCGGGCGGCGGGCAATAGGATGGGCGCTCACGGCGGGAGGAGCGGCGGCATGAGACGGGGACGGCGCGAAACCGGAGGGCCGGGACACGGCCGGAGGCCGGCATGACTCCGCGTGGCTGGGCCGTGTTGACCCTCGCCGCCCTGGTGCTGGCCCTGCTGGTGGCCAGCGCCCTGCTGGTGCCGTGGCATCGCCCGCCGGCGCCCCGCGCCGACCAACTCTCCGCGCTACGTGAACTCCCCGCCGACCAGGTCGCCCGGGCCCGGGAGTTCCGCGCCGCGTTGCGCCCCGGCTCGTACGGCGCGCTGCTGGTCGGGCTGCTGGTGGCGCTGCTGCTGGGGCTCACCCCGCTCGGCGCCCGCCTGGTCGAGCTGGCCGGCCGGCCCTTCGGCGACCACTGGATCGCCCGGGCCGTGCTCGGCGGCCTCGCCGTCGTGCTCGTCGCCGACCTGATCACCCTGCCCTTCGCCGCCTGGCGGCAGTCGGTGCTCACCCGCTACGGCCTGAGCACCTACGGCTGGAGCGGCTGGGCCGTCGACCTGCTCAAGTCGTACGCGGTCAGCGCGGTCATCGGCGCGGTCGCGCTGCTGGGGTTCTACACCGTGACCCGGCTCGCACCCCGCTGGTGGTGGGCGTTCGGTGCCGCCGGCGCGGCCGGTCTGGTGGTGCTGCTGTCGTTCGTGTTGCCGGTGCTGGTGGAGCCGGTCTTCAACCGGTTCACCCCGATGGAGCAGGGCCCGCTGCGGACCGAGCTGATGGCGATGGCCGCCCGCGACGGCGTACCGGTGCGTGACGTCCTCGTCGCCGACGCCTCCCGACGGACGAAGGCGGTCAACGCGTACGTGTCGGGGCTCGGGCCGACCCGGCGGGTGGTGGTCTACGACACCCTGCTGCGTGAGGCGACTCCCGCCGAGGTGACCAGCGTCGTGGCGCACGAGTTGGGCCACGCCCGGCAGCGGGACGTGGCGGTCGGCACCCTCACCGGCGCGCTCGGCGCCGCCGCCGCCGTGGTGGCCCTCTACCTGCTCGGCTCCTGGCCGCCGTTGACCCGACTGGCCGGAGTGGAGTCGGTCGCCGAGCCCCGGGCGTTTCCGCTGCTGATCGCCCTGGTGACGGTGGCCGGTCTGGTCGCCGCGCCGGCCCAGGCGCTGATCTCCCGCCGGGTCGAGGCGCGGGCCGACGCGCACGCGCTGGCGCTCACCGGCGACCCGGTCACCTTCGAGGCGATGCAGCGCCGGCTGGCCGGGGTGAATCTGGCCGATCCCGACCCGCCGCGCTGGGAGTACCTCTGGTCGGCGTCGCACCCGTCCACCGTGGAGCGGATCGCCGCTGCCCGCGCCTACGCCAGGAAGGCCGGCGGATGAGTCGGACGTTGCTGATCACGAACGACTTCCCGCCCCGCCCCGGCGGCATCCAGTCCTTCGTGCACCAGTTGGCCGTGCGTCAGCCCGCCGACTCGGTCGTGGTGTACGCCTCCAGTTGGCGCGGCACGGCCACCTTCGACGCCGAGCAGCCCTTCCCGGTGGTCCGGGAGCGTACCCGGGTGCTGCTGCCCACCCCGCTGATCGCCCGCCGTGCGGCCCGGCTGGCCCGCGAGTACGCCTGCGACCGGGTCTGGTTCGGCGCCGCCGCGCCGCTGGGCCTGCTCGCCGCCGGGCTGCGCCGCCGGGCCGGCGTGCGCCGCGTGGTGGCGCTGACCCACGGCCACGAGGTCGGCTGGGCCGCGCTGCCGGCCGCCCGGGCCGCGCTGCGCCACATCGGTCGGGGCGCCGACGTGGTCACCTACCTCGGCGACTACACCCGGGTACGCCTGGAGAAGCCGCTGCACGGGGTGACCACCCTGCGGCGGCTCGCCCCCGGCGTGGACGTCGACACCTATCACCCGGCGGTGGACGGCGAGCCGGTGCGGGTCCGGCTGGGGCTGGCCGACCGACCGGTGGTGGTCTGCGTGTCCCGCCTGGTGCCGCGGAAGGGTCAGGACATGCTGATCCGGGCGCTGCCGGAGATCCGCCGTCGGGTGCCCGACGCGGCGCTGCTCATCGTGGGCGGTGGCCCGTACCGGGCGACGTTGGAGAAGCTGGCCCGCCAGGCCGGCGTGGAGCGGGACGTCGTGTTCACCGGCTCGGTGCCGACGGCGGAGCTGCCCGCCCACTACGCGGCCGGCGACGTGTACGCGATGCCCTGCCGTACCCGCAACCGGGGGTTGGATGTGGAGGGGCTCGGCATCGTCTACCTGGAGGCGTCCGCGACCGGCCTGCCGGTGGTGGCCGGGGACTCGGGCGGCGCACCCGACGCGGTCCGCGAGGGGGAGACCGGGTACGTGGTGCGCGGCCGGGACGTGGCGCAGCTCGCCGACCGGGTCGCCACGCTGCTCGCCGACCGGGATCTGGCCCGCCAGTTCGGTGCGGCCGGCCGGGCCTGGGTGGAGAAGGAGTGGCGGTGGGAGACGCAGGCCGAGCGGATGGCGGACCTGCTCGCCGGCTGACCGCGATCCGCGGGCGCGGGTCGGCGGCGCGGCGCGTCCGGCGGTGTCAGCGGAGGTTGGCCAGGAACCGCTCGGCGGGGGCGGGGCGGCCGAAGTGCCAGCCCTGACCGGCGTCGCAGCCGATCGCGCGTAGCCGCTCGGCCTGCCCGCCGGTCTCCACCCCCTCGGCGGTGACGGTCAGGTCCAGGGCGTGCGCCAGGGAGACCAGCGAGGCGAGGATCCGTTCGTCGGCGTGGGCTCCCGGGGTGCGCAGCCCGCGGACGAACTCTCCGGCCACCTTCAACCCGGTCACCGGCAGGTCGCGCAGGTACGCCAGGTTCGAGTAGCCGGTGCCGAAGTCGTCGATGGCGATGCGTACGCCGAGGTCGGCCAGGGCGCGCAGCGCCAGCACCGGTTCCTCGGCGGTGTTCATCATGGTGCTCTCGGTGATCTCCAGTTGGAGCCGCCGTGGCGGCAGGCCGCTTCGCCGTAGCACCCCGCTGACCTCCTGCACCAGCCCGGGCCGGTGGACCTGACGTACGGCGAGGTTGACGCTGACGAACGGCAGGTCACCGGTCGCGCTCGTCCAACTACCCGCCTCCCGGCACGCCTCGGCGAGTACCCAGGCCCCCAGCGGCACGATCAGCCCGGTCTCCTCGGCCAACCCGATGAAGCGGTCCGGGCGCAGCACCCCGAGCTGCGGGTGGCGCCAGCGCACCAGCGCCTCGACACCGAGCAGGCTCCCGTCGTGCAGCGACGTCAGCGGCTGGTAGTCGAGGTAGAACTCGCCGCGCTCCAGGCCGGCGGGAATGGCCGCGCTGAGCGCCTGCCGGGCCAGCTCCCGGCCGTCGCGCTCGGCGTCGTACAGCTCCCAGCGTGCACCCCCGGCCGCCTTCGCCCAGTGCAGGGTGCTGTCCGCGGCCCGCATCAGCTCGTCCGGGGACGCGCCGGCCACCTGCCGTTCCACGATGCCGACGCTGGCCGTCAGGGTCACCTCGTGGCCGTCGACGACCGTCGGTTCGGCCAGGGCGGCCAGCGCCGCCTCGGCGACGGCGACCACGTCTCCGGTGCCCGTGCAGCATTTCACGAGGATGACGAACGCGTCCCCGCCGAGCCGGGCGACGAGATGGTCCTCGACGGCCCGGCGCAGCCGGTGCGCCATCGCGATGAGCACCCGGTCGCCGGCCTGGTGACCGTAGGAGTCGTTGACCCGCTTGAAGCGGTCCACGTCGAGAAAGCAGAGCCCGATGCGGTGGTCCTTCCGCTGCGGTTCGTACACCGCCGCGGCGAGCCGGTCCGCGAACAGCTTGCGGTTGGGCAGGTCGGTCAACGGGTCGTGGGTGGCCTGGTGCCGGAACCGGGCCTCGCTGGCCCGCAGTGCCCGTTCCGCCTCGGCGCGAGCGGCCAGGTTGGCCCGCCGGATCGACTCCTGCTCGTCCAGCGTCCGGTCGCGCAGCGCCCGGGCGTACCCGGTGGCCACGGCCGCCAGCAGCCGGGCCATCCGGTCGTCGAGGTCGTCGGCGACCAGCCCCAGGTCGCGGACGAGTCGCAGCTGAAGCACCTCCACGGTCCGACCGAGCCCCTCGGCGGAGGCGATGTGCGCGGCGACCAGTTCGCCGCCCACCCGGTAGCCGGCACGCACATCGAGCGGCTCCGTGCGCAGCGCCTCGGCCAACTCGTCGGTGAGCCGCTGCAGCAGCGCCTCCAACTGGGCGTGCGTCATCGGCAGGTAGCTGGTGCCGGCGACCGCTTTGGCCCAGGCGCGGGCGAACGCCCCGGGGCGGCGCCGGCCGTCCGCCGGCTCATCCACCGAGCCGCCCTACCCCGCCCAGGAACACCGCCTGCTCGGCGTTCTCGGCGCTCTCGGCAGTCTCCGGACGCCACTGCGGCACCCAGACCACTCCGGGTTCGACCAGCTCGAAGCCGTCGAAGAAGGCGGTCATCTCGGCTCGGCCGCGTACCCACAGCGGGTTGTCGGTGCGGCGGTAGACCTGCTCGGCCTCGGCCCGCTGCGTCTCGTCGCGGCCCTCGTCGCTGGCCTGCGACAGGACCAGGTGGCTGCCCGGGGCCAGCGCGTCGCGCAGGGTCCGTAGCTGGTCGCCGGGGCGATCGTCGTCGGAGACGAAGTGCAGCACCGCCACCACGAGCACGGCGACCGGCTGGGAGAAGTCGAGCAACCGGCGTACCTCGGGATGGGCCAGGATCCGGTCGGGGTGCCGTAGGTCCTCCTGGATCACGGTGGCCCGCTCGTCGCCGGCCAGGATCTCCCGGCTGTGCGCCACCGCCACCGGGTCCACGTCGACGTAGACCACCCGGGCGTCCGGCGCGGCCCGTTGGGCGATCTCGTGCACGTTGCCGACGGTGGGGATACCGGAGCCGATGTCGAGGAACTGACGTACGCCCTGGTCGATCAGGTAGTGCACCACGCGGCGCAGGAACGCCCGGTTCGCCTGCGCCATCAGCGGCGCCTCCGGCACGGCCTCCATCATGGCCCGGGCCGCGGCCCGGTCGACGGCGAAGTTGTGCGAGCCCCCGAGATAGTAGTCGTACATCCGGGCGACGCTGGGACGCTCGGTGTCGATGTCCTCGGGTGCCCAGACCGGCCGCTGCATCCTCTACCCCTTTGTTGACAGATGCGAACGTGTCGCCCGCGTGCGCCACTCGGGTATTCTGCCCCCCAGGTGGCCGGGTGCAAAGAGCGCGATCGTTGCGTTACCGGACACTTACCCACCGCATTGCGGTTGTCCGCTCGCCTCACAGGCACCAAGTGGTGGTGTCCCCGCCTCGGGGACACCACCACTTGCAGCAAACGGCGACCCGCGCCTCGGCGCGACCCGCGCGAGAACCCGGGCCGGTGTTAGAACTTCGGGGCGTCGGGCGCTTCGAGCAGGCCGAGCCGCAGCGCGGTCATCAGCGCCTGGGCCCGGTTAGCGGCGCCGAGCTTCTCGTAGAGCTTGGAGATGTGCGTCTTGGCGGTCGACTCGCTGACGAAGAGCTGCTTGGCGATGCCGGCCACGCTCATGCCGTCGGCGAGCAGCCGCAGCACCTGCCCCTCCCGCGGAGACAACTGGGGGCCGGACGGGGCCAGCCGGCGCTTCATCGCCTCGGCCAGGTCGGCGGCGGTGAAGGCGCTGGGAGAGGAGGCGGCGTGCCGGGCGGCGGCGACCACCTCGTCGGCGGGCGCGGTCTTCGGCACGAACGCGCTCGCTCCGGCCTCCAGGGCGCCGAAGAGCTGGTCGTCGCCGGCGTACATGGTGAGCACGACGATACCCATCGATGCGCTGGACTTGCGCAGCGCCCGGGTGGCCTCCAGGCCGCTGCCGTCGGGAAGCCGCAGATCCATGATCACAACGTCCGGTTGCAGCGCGCCGGCCTGGCGTACGCCCTCGGCGGCCGTGGCGGCCTCGCCGACGACCTCGAACTGCCGGTCGCGTTCGAAGGCGTGCCGGAGACCCTTGCGGATCAGGTCGTGGTCGTCGACAAGGAGGACCTTGGTACGGGTCGCCGGTGTCGGGCTTGTGGTCATCCTCGGGTTACTCCCCTTCTGCTGCTGCGCTGCCACGCAGGTTATCGCGCCGGGGCGACGAACCGACCACCACCGCCACGGTCGTCCCGCTGGGTTGCCGCGGCCTGATCTCCAACCGGCCTCGGATACGTTCCGCCCTCTCGGCCATGATCGCAAGACCGTAGTGCCCCTCGACCCGCTGGTCACCGATGCCGTGACCGTCATCCGACACTTCGATCTGCGCGTACGGGGGGTCCACCTCACAGGTGACCCAGAGGTTCGAGGCACCGGCGTGCTTGCGGGCGTTGGTCACCGCCTCCTGCGCGATCCGCAGCAGCTCCGCCTCGGTCGCGGCGGGGAGTCGGGCGGTGGACTCGTCCAGCGACAGGTGCACCCGCAGCCCGCCGGAGGCGCCGACGGTGCGGGCGTACTCGGCGATCGCGGCGGCCAGCCCGCCGTGCCGGTCCACCTCACTGCGCAGCTCGAACAGGCTCAGCCGCAACTCGGTGATGACCCGGGTGACCTCGTGGCGCAGCGCCCGCAGGCTCTCGGCGGTCTCCTCGGCGTCGTCGTGCACGGTGGCCAGGGCGTTGTCGATGCCGTAGCCGACCATCACCAGTTCCTGGGCCACCCCGTCGTGGATCTCCCGGGCCAGCCGCTGCCGCTCCTCGTTGGTGGCCAGCGACCGCACCTCGTCGAAGAGCAGCGCCGCCTCCAACCGCAGCGCGGCCGGGCCGGTCAGCGCGGTCACCCGGGACACCACCGGCGGCGGGTACGCCTGCGCCGCGTCCGCCTCCAGCACCACCAGGCCGACCGTACGGACCCCGGCGACCAGCGGCACGATCAGCGCCGACACTCCACCGCCGTGATGCGACCGGGCCTGCGAGCGGGCCGCCGTCTGCGGCTGCTGGCTGGCCCAGGCGTCGGCGATGGCCGAGTCCGCGTCGAGGGTGGTCTCCCAGTCCACCCGGTCCGCCCCCGTCTGGGCGAGGACCACCAGCCGGCCGCCGCCGCTGGCCGACAGCACCGCCGCCCGGGCGCTCGGCGCCACCGTGCGCAGCTCCTCCAGCAGGTGCTCGGCGATGCCGCCCGGGTCCAGGGTGGCCCCGGGCAGCTGGCGGGCCACCGTACGCAACTGGGTGAGCAGCCGGGTCGCCTCCGCGTACGGCTGGGGTTTGCCGTCGCCGCGGACGCGCATCACCTGGTGCAACGCGCCCGCGGCCCAGAGCCCGAGCGTGGCCAGGATCAGCCACTGCGCGCAGACCGCGAGGTAGCCGGGCTGGCCGAGCTGCCGGCCGCCGTCCACCTGCGTGATCGCGCCGGCGACCAGCAGGGTGACCGCGGTGACCCCGAGCAGCGCCCCACCCTCGCGGAACCGGCGGCGCAGCGCGGTCACCGTCACCGGCACCGCGAGGTAGGGCAGCACCGCGGAGGCCCCGAGCCCGCGCACCGACCCGCCGATCGCCGAATCGACGGCGACCTGGCTGGCCGCCAGCCCGAGCACCACCGCCTCGGTCACCCGGCTCAGCGGACCGAGCAGCCGGTGCTCGGGGGCGAGCAGGCCGGGTAGCCCGGCGAACGCGAGCAGGACGATCCACCACAGCTGGGCGGCGTCGCCGGTGGCGACCAGGGTCAGGACGGCGACGAGGACCAGCATCACCACGCGCGCGGCGGCGGCGATGACCCGGGTGGGGGGCCGGACAGGTGTGGATGTGGACACGTGACGGATCGTAGTCAGACCCGGTAGATGTCGAGGATCTCGGACTCGTACACCTTGTGCACGACCTGGCGCTTGACCTTGAGCGACGGGGTCAGCTCCCCGGTCGCCTCGGTGAAGTCCCGGGGCAGGATCCGGAACACCTTGATCGCCTCGGCCTTGGACACCGACCGGTTGGCCTGGTCGACCGCGCGCTGGATCTCCGCGCGCATTTTCTCGTCCTCGCACAGCCGGGCCACCGGCGTGTCCGCCGGCAGGTCGTGCGCGGCGAGCCACTTGGGCAGCGCCTCCTCGTCGATGGTGACCAGGGCGGCGATGAACGGCTGCCGGTCACCGACCACCAGGCACTGGCTGACCAGGTGGTGCGCCCGGACCTGGTCCTCCAGCACGGCCGGGGCGACGTTCTTGCCGCCCGCGGTCACGATGATCTCCTTCTTGCGGCCGGTGATGCTGAGGAAGCCGTCGCTGTCGAGCTCGCCGAGGTCGCCGGTGCGGAACCAGCCGTCGGTGGTGAGGGCGTCCGCCGTGGCCGCCTCGTTCCTCCAGTAGCCCTGGAAGATCAGGTCACCGGCGATCAGGATCTCGCCGTCGTCGGCGATCCGGACGGTCACCCCGGGCAGCGGGCGGCCCACGGTGCCGATCCTGGTGGCGCCGGGCAGGTTCGCGCTGGCGGCGGGGGAGGTCTCGGTGAGGCCGTAACCCTCGCAGACGGTCACCCCGATGCCCCGGAAGAAGTGCCCGAGCCGGGCGCCGAGCGGCGCCCCGCCGGAGATGGCGTTGCGGCACCGGCCGCCGAGCGCGGCCCGCAGCTTGCCGTAGACCAGCTTGTCGAAGACCGCGTGCTGGAGTCGCAGCGCCAGACCCGGCCCGCCGGGGGTCTCCAGCGCCTCGCTGTAGGCGATGGCGACCCGCTCGGCCCGGTCGAAGATCGCGCCCTTCCCCTCCGCCTCGGCCTTCTGCCGGGCCCCGTTGTAGACCTTCTCGAAGACCCGGGGCACGGAGAGCACGAAGGTCGGCCGGAAATCCTGCAGTTCGGCGACCAGGTTCCTGGTGTCGGCGCAGTGCGCCATGGTGACCCGGGCCTGCACCACGCCGATCTGGATGAGCCGGGCGAAGGCGTGCGCCAGCGGTAGGAACAGCAGGGTCGACGCGCCGGGGCCGAAGAGGTTCGGCAGCACCGGCACCGCGTTGGCGACGTCGGCGTACATGTTGCGGTGGGTCAGTACGCAGCCCTTGGGGCGGCCGGTGGTGCCGCTGGTGTAGATGATGGTGGCGAGGTCGCCGGCGCGGACCGCCTTGCGTCGCCGCTCGACCTCGGCCGGGTCGACCGGTGCGCCCAGCGCCACGATATCGTCCACCCCGCCCCGCTCGAACTGCCAGACGTGGCGCAGCTCGGGCAGCCGCTCCCGGATGCCGGTGACGAGGTCGGCGTGCGCGTCCGACTCCACCACCAGCGCGACCGCGCCCGAGTCGGCGAGGATCCAGGCGGCCTGCTCGGCGCTGGAGGTCTCGTAGATCGGCACGGTCACCGCACCGGCCGCCCAGATGGCGTAGTCCAGCAGGGTCCACTCGTACCGGGTGCGGCTCATCAACGCCACCCGGTCGCCGGGGTTGATTCCGGCCCCGACCAGGCCCCGGCCCACCGCGATCACCTCGTCGCGGAACTCGCGGCAGGTCACGTCGACCCGGCCGGCGCCGGCCGGCGCGGGACGGACGAACTGCACCGTGTCCGGAGCGGCCGTCGCGTTGTCCCAGACCGGGTCGGTCAGGTTGGCCGCGTCGCCGATGGTGACGATCGGCGGAACGGAGAACTCGCGCACCTGCACTCCCTCGCGCTCGGACTGTCCGGGCCGGCCGCCACGGCGGATCGGCTCTGACGAAACCTACCCGCACCCCTGCACGGGCGGGCCAGGGAGGTTGCCGTCGGGCCGGTCAGACGCCCGCACCGCCGGGGTGCAAGTGGCGGCCCGGCCTGCCCGCGGCCGTTCCCCGGCGACGTGGTGGGGTGGAGCGACGGAGCCACGGGTGGCTGCGGGTAGCCTCCCCCCATGGCGGACTCCTCCACCCAGTCGATCACCATCGGCGCGTCACCGGATCAGGTGGCGGCGATCATCTGCGACTTCCCGAGTTACCCGGAATGGACCGAGGCGGTACGCCGGGCGGAGGTGATCGAGGAGTACGAGGACGGCTACGCCAGCCAGGTCCGGTTCAGCCTCGACGCCGGCGTGCTGGCCGACGAGTACGTGCTGGCCTACGAGTACGCCGAGGACCTGTCCCGCATCGAGTGGCATCTGGTGGCGCCGTCGCGGATGCAGAAGGCGCAGCGCGGGTCGTACGACATCGTGGGCAACCCCGACGGCACCTGCACGGTGACGTACACACTCGAGGTGGAACTGTCGGTGGGCATGCTCGGCATGTTCCGTCGCAAGGCCGAGAAAATGATCATGGATACGGCGTTGAAGCAGCTCAAGCGCCGGGTAGAGGAAACCGGTGCGGCACAGTGACGCGCCGGCCCGCGGCACGGTAGAGGAGCCGGTCATGGGGGGTACGGATCCGGGCTCAGCCCGGGAGGAGGCCGAGCGGCTGGTCGCCACCCTGCTCGCCACGGCGCGTCTGGCCACCGCCGGTCCCGGTGCCGCCGCGTGGGGCCCGCTCGGCGGGATGCTCTCCGGTGTCCTCGGTCACAACGCCAACCCGTCCCGACCGTCGGGCGGCGACAGCGGGGCCGGGGGATTCGCCACCGGAGCGCCGGAATGCTGTGTCTGCCCGGTCTGCCGGGGCATAGCCGCGTTGCGGGACCCGAGTCCGGAGTTCGCCGAACGCCTCGCCACCGGCGCCGGTGACTTCGCCGCCGGCGTCGCCAGCCTGCTGCGGGCGTTCGCGTCGGCCGGTAACGGGGAAGCCACCGGGCGGACGCCCACCGGCACCGCGTCGGGCGCCGGGGCCGAACCGGACGCCGACCACGTGTGGCGCGAGGCCACCCGTACCGGGCATGATTCTGCGTCGGCGCCGGAGCGCGACGTCTGGTCCGCCGCCACCCGGGCGACCGAAGCGGTCGTGCCGGCTCCCGCCGCCCCGCCCGCCGACGACGTCGGGCCGGCCGCGCCGGCCCCGGTCCGGCCGACGACCGACCGTCCGGTGGTGCCCGCCTCGCGGGTACCGCCCGGTACGGACGAGGGCGCATCGGACGACCGGGCCTGAACACCCGACACCCGACGACGTACGGCCGTCCGGCCGAGGTCGGGCAGCACAGTAGAGGGGAGTGGCAGCGGTGACGCTGACCATCGGAGTCGACGTCGGTGGCACGAAGGTGGCCGGCGGTGTCGTGGACGACACCGGCCGGGTTCTGGTGCACACCCGACGGGACACCCCCGCGGAGGACGTCGGCAAGACCCGTGACGTCATCACCGAGGTGGTCACCGAACTGGCGGCCCGGCACGACGTCCACGCCGTCGGGATCGGCGCGGCCGGGTGGATCGACGCCTCCCGCTCCACCGTGCTCTTCGCCCCCAACCTGGCCTGGCGGGACGAGCCGCTGCGGGACTACGTCAGCGCCGCCACCGGCCTGCCGGTGATCGTGGAGAACGACGCCAACGTCGCGGCCTGGGCCGAGTTCCGCTACGGCGCGGGCCGCGACGCCGAGGACTCCATGGTCATGTTCACCATCGGCACCGGTGTCGGCGGCGGCATCGTGCTCGGCGGCGAGCTGGTCCGAGGTGCCAACGGCATCGCCGCCGAGCTGGGGCACATGCTCACCGTGCCCGACGGGCACCAGTGCGGCTGCGGCCGGCTCGGCTGCATCGAGCAGTACGCCAGCGGCAGCGCGCTGGTCCGGTTCGCCCGGGCCGGTGCCCGGCAGGAGCCGCAGCGCGCCACCGGCCTGCTGGAGTTGGCCGCCGGCGACGCCGAGGGAGTCACCGGCCCGATGGTGACCGCCGCCGCACGGGCCGGCGACCCGGTCTCGACCGAGGCGTTCGCCCAGATCGGCCGCTGGCTCGGCACCAGTCTCGCCGACATGGCCCAGATCCTCGACCCGCAGGTGCTGGTGGTCGGCGGCGGCGTGATCGAGGCCGGCGACCTGCTGCTCGGCCCGGCCCGGCGGTCCTTCACCGACGCGCTGGCCCAGCGCAGCCGGCTGCCGGTCGCCGAGGTACGCCCCGCCGAGCTGGGCAACAGCGCCGGTGTCATCGGCGCCGCCGATCTCGCCCGCCGGCTGTGACCGGCGCCGACCAGCGGGGCGGAGTGCCGCTGCGGGTGGTGTCCTACAACGTCCACAGCCAGCGTGACGACACCGCCGCCCTGGCCGCCGTGGTCCGGGCGGTCGCGCCCGACGTGGTGGTCGTGCAGGAGGGTCCCCGCCGGTTCCGTTGGCGGCAGCGCAGCGCCGCGCTGGCCGAGTCGTTCGGGCTGGTGGTGGCGGCCGGTGGCCTGCCCTCGCTGGGCAACCTGCTGCTGACCAGCCTCCGGGTCCGGGTGCTCGGCAGCCGGTGCCGGCGTTTCCCGCTCACCCCCGGGCGGCACCTGCGCGGTGCCGCGTACGCCCGGTGCCGGGTCGGTCCGGCGGACTTCCTGCTGGCCGGCTCGCACCTGTCCACCGACCCGGCGGAGCGGCCCGGCCAGGCCGCCCTGCTCCGGCGGGACCTGGCCGCCGAGACGCTGCCGGTGGTCCTCGGCGCGGACCTCAACGACGGCCCGGACTCGGTGACCTGGCGGACGGTGGGGGAGGGGCTGACCGACGCGGCGGTCGCCGCGTGCGCCGCCGACCGACACACCTACCCGTGTACCGACCCGCGCCGGCGCATCGACGCGCTCTTCGTCGACCCCCGGGTGACCGTGGTCGGGTACGACGTGGTCGACACGCCGCAGACCCGGCGGGCCAGCGACCACTTCCCGGTCCTGGCCGACCTGCTCCTGCCGGTGGCCGGTTGACCTGCCCGGAAGCGGCGCCGACCGGCCCCGCGGCCCCGCGCCGCGCCGAGGCCGGCGGCGTCGGCCCACCCCGTGGGCACCGGGGCACACCGCGCCCACGATCCTTTCGCCCCGGTGCGCCGGGCTGGACAACCCCCGCGGGTGCGGGGAGGATGCCCGTCGAACCGGCGTTCGTGCCGCACATAAGGAGATGTTCCGGTGCCCCCCTCCACCGCGCACGGCCGGCCCGATCCGGAGACCAGCACGCTCGACCTGAGCCGGGACGGCCGCCCGGTCTCCGACCGAGGTGACACGGTCTGCGTGATCGGCGCCGGCGCCAGCGGCCTCACCGCCATCAAGAACCTCGTCGAGCACGGCTTCGGCGTCGACTGCTACGAGCGGGAGACCGGCGTCGGCGGGGCGTGGAACTGGCGGCACGACCGCAGCCCGGTGTACGCCAGCACCCACCTGGTCTCGTCGCGGCCGCTCACCCAGTTCCCGGACTTCCCGATGCCGGACTCCTGGCCGGACTACCCGCACCACCACCAGCTGCTGTCCTACCTGGAGCGCTACACCGACCACTTCGACCTTCGCCGGCACATCTGGTTCGGCACGGAGGTGGTCCGGGTCGAGCCGGTCGACGGCGACCGTTGGGACGTCACCACCCGCAGCACCGGCGGGTACGGCCCGGAACGCACCTTGCGCTATGCCGCCGTCGTCGTCGCCAACGGGCACAACTGGTCACCGAAGCTGCCCCGCTACGACGGGCTGGAGGAGTTCCGGGGCGAGGTGATGCACGCCTCGTCCTACAAGGACCCGGCCCAGTTGCGCGGCAAGCGGGTGCTGGTGGTCGGTGCCGGCAACACCGGCTGCGACATCGCCGTCGAGGCCGCACAGCAGGCGTCCTGCTGCTGGCACTCCACCCGGCGTGGCTACTGGTATGCCCCGAAGTACCTGCTGGGTCGCCCCGTCGACCAGGTCAACGACCTGCTGCTGAGCCTGCGGCTGCCGCTGCGGCTACGGCAGTGGCTCTACCACCGGATGCTGCGGCTCACCGTCGGTGACCCGACCCGGTTGGGTCTGCCCAGGCCCGACCACCGGATCTATGAGGCGCACCCGATCGCGAACAGCCAGCTGGTCCACCACGTCAGCCACGGGCAGATCGCTCCGGTGCCCGACGTGGCCCGGTTCCACGGTGGTGGGGTCACCCTCACCGACGGCCGGGAGATCGAGCCGGAGCTGGTCGTCTTCGCCACCGGATACCTGCCCCGCTTCGAGTTCCTCGACCCGGGGCTGCTCGGTGACGGCGACGGCTCGGGTCGTCCCCGCCTCTGGCTGCACGCCTTCCCGCCCAACCAGCCCACTCTCGCGGTGGCCGGGCTGCTGCAACCGGACTCCGGCGTGTTCACCCTGACGCACTGGCAGACCGTCGTGTTCGCCCGGCTGCTCCAGGCCCGCCTGGCCCGGCCGGACCGGGCGGCCGCCTTCACCGCCCGGGCCACGGCCGGCGCGGGCGAGCGCTACGCGGGAAAGGTCACGGACAGCAGCCGGCACTGGTTCGAGGTTCGGCACGTGCCATACCTGCGCGCGGTGCAGCGCGCCCTCGACGAACTGGGGGCCCGGTGAGCGTGAGGAACGCAGCGCAGCGGAGTCGGGCAGTCGCGAACGGAAGGCAGGCTCGGTGAGCGTGAGCAACGAACGGGTGCGTGTCCTGCGCGGGCGGGAGTGGGCCCGGCCGGTCCGCCCGGTCCGGCGTGAGGTGCGGGGGGTCACCCCGGAACTGGACGAGGGGCGACCGCCGCTGCTCTTCGTGCCGGGCTTCGGGCACGGGGCCTGGGCGTTCGCCGAGCACTGGCTGGAGCACGCCGCGTCGCGCGGTTTTTCCGCGTACGCGATGAGCCTGCGCGGGCACGGCGGCAGCGACCCGGCGCCGGAGGCGACGCTGCGGGCGTACACCCATGATGTGGTTCAGGTGGCCGCGAGCCTGCCGCGGCAGGCGGTGCTGGTGGGGCACGGCGCCGGGGCGCTGGTGGTGACCCACGCCCTGGCCCGCTACCCGGCCCGGGCGGCGGTGCTGGTCGCGCCGGTGCTGGGCGGCTGGTCCACGGCCGGCGTGGCGCTGCGCCGCAACCCGGCCGGTACGCTGCCCGCGTTGTTCGGTGGTCCGTTGCGACTGCACCGTCGGCAGTTGTTCAGCCGCGAGTTGCCCGAGGCCGAGGCTCGCCGGCACGTCGCGCGGCTGGGCCGGGCCGGCCGGCGGGCCCAGTGGCAGCTGCTGTCCGGCCGGCCGGCGGAGCCGGCGGTGGGCCGGCCGCCGGTGCTGGTGGTGGGCAGCCCCGACGACCGGGTGGTGCCGCCGGCCGCCCTGGAGCGGGCCGCCGGCCGGTACGGCTCGGCTCCGTTGCTCTTTCCCGGCATGGGGCACGACCTGATGCTCGACGCCCGGTGGCGGGAACCGATCGACGCGATCTGCGACTGGCTGGTGAAGGAGCCGCAGCGGGTGTGAGGACGGCTCAGCCGGGGGTGCCGAGCCGGCGTACCAGCGAACCGGTCTCGTCCAGGGCGCTGAGGTAGGAGCGGGCCCAGGCCCGGATGTCGTGGCGGTGCAGGTGCCCGCGCATGGCGCGCATCCGCTCGCGGGTGTCGCCCGGGTTGGCGCGCAGGGCCGCGAGCAGCATCTGCTTGAGCCCCTCCAGGTCGTGCGGGTTGACCAGGTACGCCTGCTCCAGCTCGGCTGCCGCGCCGGCGAATTCGCTGAGCAGCAGCGCCCCGGTGTCGTCGACCCGGGCGGCGACGTACTCCTTGGCGACGAGGTTCATCCCGTCCCGCAGTGGCGTCACCGCCATCACGTCGGCGACCCGGTAGAGGGCGGCCAGTTCGGTGCGGTCGAAGGGCTGGGTGAGGTAGTGGATCGCCGGTTCGCCGACCCGGCCGAACTCGCCGTTGATCCGCCCCACCTCGCGTTCGATCCGTTCGCGCAGAATCTGGTACTGGCCGACCCGTTCCCGGCTGGGCATCGCGACCTGCACCAGCACGGTGTCGCGGACCTTCACGTCGCCGCTGGCCAGCAGCTCGCTGTACGCCTTGAGCCGCTGCTCGATGCCCTTGGTGTAGTCCATCCGGTCGACGCTGAGGATCACGTGCTCCGGGTCGCCCAGGTCGTGTCGCAGCCGCCGGGCCCGGGCGGTCACCTCGGGGCGACCGGCCAGCGCGGCCATCTCGACGGTGTCGATCGACACCGGGTACGCGCCGACCCGCACCTTCCGGTCGTCGACGTCGATCCGCCGGTCGGTCGCCGGCAGGCCGAGCACCTTGGCGACGAGCTGGGCGAAGTTGTGCGCGGCCTGGGCGCGCTGGAAGCCGATCAGGTCGGCGCCGATCATTCCGCGCAGCAGTTCGGCCCGGCGGGGCAACTGCATGAACAGCTCCGGCGGCGGGAACGGCACGTGCAGGAAGAAGCCGATGCGCAGGTCGGGGCGGAGCGCGCGGAGCAGGCCGGGGACCAGTTGCAGGTGGTAGTCCTGCACCCAGACCAGGGCGCCCGGCTCGGCCACCGTCGCGGCCGCCTCGGCGAACCGCTGGTTGACCCGCTGGTACGCCTCCCACCAGCGCCGATGGTATTCGGGCTGCTCGACCGCGTCGTGGTAGAGCGGCCAGAGGGTCGCGTTGGCGAAGCCCTCGTAGTGGTCGCGCAGGTCTTCGGCGGTGAGTGGGACGGTGTGTAGGCGGACGCCGTCCACGTCCGGGTAGCTGGGCGCCGGGCCGGTGCCACCGGCCCAGCCGACCCAGGTCGCCGGGGTGTGTCGAAGCAGCGGGTGCAGGGCGCTGACCAGCCCGCCGGGGCTGCGGCGCCACTCGCAGGCGCCGTCGGGGGCCACGCTGTCGTCGATGGGCAGCCGGTTGGCCACCACCACGAGGGAACTCTGTCGCATCGGGGATCCGCTCCGCAGCCGGGTCGACCGCCCGGGAGGAGAGGAACAAATCGGGCAGCCGGTGGGGAAGTGCCGTACAGCCGTATTCCTACTGACTGTAAGTTACACCCCTGTTACGCCCTCGCCGGGACCCGTGGCGTCCCGCGATTCGGGCGGAGCGGAGCGTGACCGGGGGCGCCGGCTCAGACCACGGCCCCGTCGTCCGGGTCGCGGTCCTCCTCGTCGCCGGGCCGCAACCGCCAGACCAACGTGACGAAACCGGCGAGGATGCCGACGAAGCCGAGCAGTGTCACCACCGACGTATCCGCCGGCAGCAGCCTCGGGTTGAGGAAGAGCACGAAGCCGACGATGATCGCCAGCACCCCGACCACGGCGTACTTGGAGATGCGGGGCAGCGGGGGCGGTGG
>NZ_SMKF01000041.1 GCF_004348325.1 Micromonospora sp. KC213
GTGTATAAGAGACAGGAGAAAGGGTGGCTGTTCCGCGCGGAACAGCCACCCTTTCTCGTGCGCCGTGAGCCGCGACGCGGCGCGAAAGGCCGTCAGGGGGTCAGGGGGTCAGTGGACGGTGACGGTGGCCCCCGGGATCAGGCCACGCAGTTCCTCGGGCAGTTCCGCGCCCATCTCGTCAGCGAGCCGCAGCGCCTCCTCGATCAGCGTCTCCACGATCTGCCCCTCGGGTACGGTCTTGATGACCTGACCCCTGACGAAGATCTGCCCCTTGCCGTTGCCGGAGGCGACGCCGAGGTCGGCTTCCCGGGCCTCGCCGGGACCGTTCACCACGCAGCCCATCACGGCCACCCGCAGCGGCACCGGCAGCCCCTCCAGGCCGGCGGTGACCTCCTCGGCGAGCTTGTAGACGTCCACCTGGGCCCGGCCGCAGGACGGGCAGGAGACGATCTCCAGGCCGCGCTCGCGCAGGCCCAGCGACTCCAGGATCTGGGTGCCGACCTTGATCTCCTCCACCGGCGGGGCGGACAGCGAAACCCGGATGGTGTCGCCGATCCCCTCGGCCAGCAGCGCACCGAAGGCCACCGCCGACTTGATGGTGCCCTGGAACGCCGGGCCGGCCTCGGTGACGCCCAGGTGCAGCGGGTAGTCGCACCGCTCGGCGAGCTGCCGGTACGCCCGGATCATCACCACCGGGTCGTTGTGCTTGACCGAGATCTTGATGTCCCGGAAGCCGTGCTCCTCGAACAGCGAGCACTCCCACAGCGCCGACTCGACCAGCGCCTCGGCGGTGGCCTTGCCGTACTTGGCCAGCAGCCGCTTGTCGAGCGAGCCGGCGTTGACCCCGATCCGGATCGGCACGCCCGCGTCGCCGGCCGCCTTCGCGATCTCGGCGACCTTGTCGTCGAACTGGCGGATGTTGCCCGGGTTCACCCGGACGGCCGCGCAGCCGGCGTCGATCGCGGCGAAGACGTACTTGGGCTGGAAGTGGATGTCGGCGATCACCGGGATCTGCGACTTGCGCGCGATCGCGGGCAGCGCCTCCACGTCGTCCTGACTCGGCACCGCCACCCGGACGATCTGGCACCCGGACGCGGTGAGCTCGGCGATCTGCTGGAGGGTCGCGTTGACGTCGGAGGTGAGGGTGGTGGTCATCGACTGCACCGACACCGGGGCGCCGCCGCCGACCGGCACCGAGCCGACCATGATCTGGCGGCTGGCCCGGCGCGGCGCGAGTGGCGGGGGCGGTACGGCGGGCATACCGAGACTGACAGCGGTCACTTCAGGCACTCACCTTGAGAAGAACGTGATCGGGTTGATGATGTCCGCGGTTGCGGTGAGCAGCGTGAACGCCCCACCGACCAGGATCACCGCGTACGTGAGCGGCATGAGCTTGAGGTAGTCGACCCGGCCGGGGTCGGCGCGGCCGATCAGGCGGTACAGCCAGGACCGGGCGCGTTCGAACCAGGCGATGGCGATGTGGCCGCCGTCCAGGGGCAGCAGTGGCAGCAGGTTGAACACGCCGACGAAGAAGTTCAGGCTGATGAAGAGCAGGACGAGCATCTGCCAGACGCCGTTCTCCAGCGCCTCGCCGCCGATCCGGCTGGCGCCGACGACGCTGATCGGGGTGTCCTTGTCCCGCTCGCCGCCGGTGACGGCCTCCCAGAGGGCGGGGATCTTCTCCGGGATCCGCTTCATCGCCTCGAACGTGCCGACGGCGAGGTCCTTGATGTAGCCGCCGGTGGCCGGGATCGCCTCGATCGGGCCGTAGGTGACGGTGGCCGGGACACCCGGTGGCAGCGACGGGCCGGCCACGCCGAGGGCGGAGACGGTGACCGGGGCGCCCTTCGGGTCGTCCAGCGGCGCGCGTTGCACGGCGGTCAGGGTGGTGCGGACCTCGGCGGGCACGCCGTCGCGTTCGTAGCGGATCGTCGCCGGCTGGCCCGGAGGCAGCTCGCGGACGGTCTTGACCAGGGCGGTGTAGTCGGCGACGGCGACCCCGTTCACTGCGACGATCTTGTCGTCGTCGCGCAGGCCGGCCTGCTTGGCGGGGCTGACCGGATCGCCGGGGGCGCACTCGCGGGCCACGGTGGTGGGGATGACGCAGTCGACGACCTTGACGTACGCCGGCAGCGGGTTGGGCACGGCCTTGTTCGGCATCCCCATGAACATCGCGGCGAGCCAGATGGCGATCGCGGCGAGCGCGAAGTGGGTGATCGAGCCGGCGGACATCACGATCGTCCGCTTCCACACCGGGTAGCGCCACATCGCCCGGTGCTCGTCGGCCGGTTCGACGTCGTCGTCCTGCGGCGTCATGCCGACGATCTTGCAGAAGCCGCCGAGCGGGATGGCCTTGAGGCCGTACTCCGTCTCGCCCCGGCGGAAGGAGAAGATGGTCGGGCCGAAGCCGACGAAGTAGCGGGTGACCTTCATCCCGAACGCCTTGGCGGTCAGCATGTGACCGGCCTCGTGCAGGCTCACCGAGATGAGAATCGCCAGGGCGATCACCACCACCCCGAGCAGGTACAGCATCAGGCTCCCTTCCCCGACCCCGAGATGATCTCCTGGGCGTGCGAACGCGCCCACGACTCCGCCGCGAGCACGTCCTCGACGGTACCCGGTTCGCCGAAATCGGGAGCCTCGTCCAGCACCCGTTCGAGGGTGTCGACGATGCCGAGGAACGGCAGCCGGCCGGCGACGAACGCCGCGACGCACTCCTCGTTCGCCGCGTTGTAGACCGCCGGCCGGCAGCGCCCGGCCTCGCCGGCCGCCTTGGCCAGGGCGACCGCCGGAAACGCCTCGTCGTCGAGCGGCGCGAACTCCCAGGTGTGTGCCTTGGTCCAGTCGACGGCGGGGGCGGCGTCGGGCACCCGGTCGGGCCAGCCGAGCGCGAGCGCGATCGGCAGCCGCATGTCCGGCGGGCTGGCCTGGGCGATGGTGGACCCGTCGGCGAACTCGACCATCGAGTGGATCACCGAAGTCGGGTGGATCATGACGGTGATGTCGGCGTACGGCACGTCGTACAGCTCGTGCGCCTCGATCACCTCCAGCGCCTTGTTGACCATCGTGGCGGAGTTGATCGTGACGACCGGGCCCATGTTCCAGGTGGGATGCGCCAGCGCCTGTTCGGGAGTGACGTCGGTCAGCTCGTCGCGGCGTCGGCCCCGGAACGGCCCGCCGCTGGCGGTGACGATCAGCCGGCGTACCTCGCCCCGGGTGCCGGAGCGCAGGCACTGCGCGAGGGCCGAGTGCTCGGAGTCGACCGGCACGATCTGCCCCGGCCGCGTCACCGCGGCCTTCACCAGGTGGCCGCCGGCCACCAGCGACTCCTTGTTGGCCAGGGCGAGGGTACGCCCGGCGCGCAGCGCCGCGAGGGTCGGCGCGAGCCCGAGCGACCCCACCACCCCGTTGAGCACGATGTCGCAGGGCCACTGCGCCAGTTCGGTCATGGCGTCCGGGCCGGCGACGATCTTCGGTAGCTTGAAGTCGCCGGTGGCCCAGCCCCGCCGGCTGGCCTCGGCGTAGAAGGCGAGTTGCAGGTCCTGCGCGGCGGTGGACTTCGCCACCGCGACCGCCTCCACGCCCAGTTCCAGGGCCTGCGCGGCGAGCAGCGCCACGTTGCCGCCGCCGGCGCCGAGCGCCACCACCCGGAACCGGTCCGGGTTGCGCTGCACGAGGTCGATGGCCTGGGTGCCGATCGAGCCGGTGGAACCGAGCAGGACGAGGTCTCGGGGAGTGGTCACCGGGTCATTCTGCCCCGCGCCCGCTGTACGCCCGCTGGGAGCCTCAGCCGTCGTGGCTCTCTGACCGACTACTCGGGTAGGTTCCCCACTGCGACAGTGCGGCGGGAATGTACGGCAGGCAACGCGCAAGGGAGAGGGCCGGCGACGATGCAGGCGTCGGAGTTCCAGCGTGCGGTGGCTGCGGCAAGGTCGATCGCAGCATCGGTTGGTCTGACGGCCGACGACGCTGTCGTTCTTCAGGACTCGAACAAGCTCACTCTGCGCCTGCTGCCGTGCGACGTGCTGGCCCGGGTGGCACCTGCGGCGGATCAGGTCGCCCAGACCGAGATCGAGCTTGCTCGACGGCTCGCCGAGTGCGGGAGCCCGGTAGCCGCTGTTGAGCCCCGAGTGGAGCCACGGGTCCACGAGCGTGACGGGTTCGTGGTCACGCTGTGGACCTACTACGAATCCGCGCCGCCTCGACAGGTCTCACCAGCCGACTACGCCGAAGCACTCCGGCGACTGCATGCCGGCATGCGCACGCTCGATGTCCCCACCCCGCACTTCACGGATCGCGTCGGGCAGGCCCAGCGACTCGTGGCGAGCCGCGACCTCACCCCGGCTCTCGCCGACGCGGACCGGGAATTCCTCGGCGACACGCTACGAAGCCTGCGGCGCAGGGTCGGCCGGAGGGGCGGAGCCGAGCAGGTACTGCACGGCGAACCGCACCCCGGCAACGTGCTCGCCACGAAGAACGGGCTGCTGTTCATCGACCTTGAGACGTACTGCCGTGGGCCGGTCGAGTTCGACCTCGCCCATGCGCCCGAAGAAGTCGGCGAGCACTATCCGGGTGTCGATCAGCATCTGTTACGCGAGTGCCGGATCCTCGTGCTGGCGATGATCACAGCGTGGCGCTGGGATCGAGACGACCAGTTCCCCGACGGGCGCCGGCTCGGCATCGAATGGCTCAACCAGATTCGGGCGGCGCTCGACCCCCGCTGAAGCCTCAGCGCCCGGTGCCCGGTTCCTCCGGCGGAGCCTCCTCGTCGAGCAGGTCGGCCGGATCTATCGAGAACTCGAACGGCTCGCGCATGATGAAGGTTGTCCCCGCAGCGGCAGCCGACACAGGCCGATACTCTCCGTCGCTCAACTCGAAGAGTGCGATGGTGGGAACCCGGTTACGAAGATCGACACGAAGGAAGAAGGGAACGCCGGCTGCGGCGTACTCGCACGGCCGGTCGATCACGTCCTTGCGCCGGTTACCGGGAGAGACGATCTCGCCGAGTAGCACGGCATGGCTGATGTCCATCGTCGTCCGCCCACCGCCGGGCGCGTCGAGGATCACAATGTCCGGGATGAAGAGGTCTTCACCAGAGACGACGTTAGTTTCGGAATAGAGCCACAGCTTGGCTCGGCGAGCCGCCTGCTTCAGCAGGTATGCAAGGTCAAGCTCTGCGTTCTGGTGGTCATATCCGGCATGTGGTGTCACGATCACGCTTCCGCTCAGGACCTCGACCTTGGGACCGTTGGTCTCCGGCAACAGGTCGAGGGCGAGCTGGGCGGTCCACGGCTCGTCGTGCCAGCGCAGCACGTCGAACGACGGTTCGGTCGGCTGCGCCGGCTCGGGCACGAATGCGGCCTGGGCCATCCGGGCTCACCCCCTCAGCGGAACATCCTGCTGCCGACCAGCCTAGTCCCGCAGCCCCGCCCGGACCCGCGTCGCACCGCCTGTGCGTCGTCGTCGACAGATCGGGCGATCCGGGTGCCCCCGGTGGTCGGGGCACCCGGATCACCCGGGCGTCACGGGCGGCTGGTGAGTGCTTCCGAGCGGGTGGCCCGGACGAAGCCCGTCCAGGCGTCCGGGGTGAAGGTCAGGGCCGGCCCCCGCCGATCCTTGCTGTCCCGCACCCCGACCGAGTCGGCGAAGCCCGCCACCTCGACACAGTCCCCCTCGCTGCCCGAGCGGGAAGACTTGCGCCACAACCCATCACGTCTCATGTGCCATCTCTTTCGCGATATCCGTGATCAGCTCACGGGACTCGTCAGCGCCCAACGCCAGCTCACCAAGCGAGCGCCAGGCTTCCTCGTAGATCCGAATCTCGTGTGGCTTGTCAAGGTAGACCGCACCGCACGGGCCGTCCATATAGACGGTGGTCGGCTCTTGCTCCCGCACGTCGGTGGGGAAGTCGAGCATCGTGAAGGTGCCCACCGACGCCCATCGGGGTAGCCCAGCGTCCAGCGGCAACACCCGCAAGCTCACGTTGTGCCGCTGACTTGCCGTGATCAAGGCCGCCAACTGCCGGGCCATTGCCGAACGATCGCTAAGTGGCCGACGCAGGGCGGCCTCACTGACGATCACGTCGAGCTGGGGTGCCCGAGGCACGGCACGCACCAACAGCCTCTGCCTGCGGAGCCGAACATCCACCTTCGCCTGGCGCTCCTGCTCGGACAGGCCGGGTTGGTCGATGGCGATCAACTCCCTGATGTACTCCACCGTCTGCAACAACCCTGGAACCAGGTCGGCTTCGTACTTGCGGATTCTGGACGCGGCGGCTTCCAGGCCGACGTACAGCTTGAACCAGTCCTTGATCGCCTCCCCATAGCTGTGCCACCAGCCGTGCGCCTTGGTCTCCCGGGCCAGCGCACGCATGGTCTCGATGGTCTCCCGCGACGCCCCGTAGACCCGGCACATGGCCTCCACGTCGTTCGGGTGCATGGAGACCTGACCGGTCTCGTACCGCCAGATCCGCGGTGCCGACCATTCCAGTTCCTTGGCCGCCGCCGTGACGGTGACGTACGCGTTTTCGCGAAGTTCTCTCAAATACCTGCCGAGTTGCCTACGCGGGACGGTGCTTCCCGAGTCGTCCACGTCATCAACCTCTCTGCTGTCGCGTAAGGCACCTCATCCCTTGGTCCGCATTCTTCTGTAAAAGATTGCCTCGCCGCAATGCCTGAACCGAACATCGGAAAGGGCCGCCGGCCAGCCACGGCGACCCGGCGGGCGGGAGTCATCTCATCAGCCTCATCCCACTTCCGCCCGCACCACAATAGGGCTGAACATTCACGGAGGCGCGCGCGTGGGAATTGTCGGAAGACGTTATCCCATTGACCCGGTACCGACGGCACCTCGGCACCGACGAAACTGGTCCCGGTGGGGCCGGTACTGCGTCTGCGGGTTGCGCTGGCCCTGCCCGGACCGGCACGCCGTGGTACCGGCGCGTCAGCCACCTGCGGCGGTCCCGCCGCTGCCCGCGCCGCGCAACCAGCGGTGGCACCGTCACGCGGCAAACCTGACGGCGCGGAGCCGGGGGAACGGGAGCCGGTGGTGACCCGGCGGGAACCCGTACCGCTGGTGGCGGTCGGCGATCTGGTCGAGATCGGCGAGGCGGACTACTGCTACGGCACCGGGACGCTGCGGCTGCGGATCACCGAACGCCCCGCCGGGCTCGACCGCCCCGGCCTGGAGTGGGTGGAGCTGACCGGGGTGGAACTGTGGCCGGACGGGCGCGCGGCGCGCGGCGGCGAGCCGCGTACCGCGCTGGTCCGGGTCGCCGCGCTGCGCGCCCGGCCCTCCGGCGGCCGGCGGTGACCGGCGGCCCGCCCACCGCCGCCGGCCCCGGCCGGCACGTCGCGGCCCGCCCCGCCTGGCGGTGCCGGGCGTGCGGCGCGCCGTGGCCCTGCCAGCCCGCGAAGCTGCACCTACGCCAGGAGTACGCCCACGACCGGGCCGGCCTGGCCACCTACCTCTGCCTGCTGATGCAGGACGCGATCGGCGACGAGCTGCGACTGCGCCCCGGCCGCGTCGACCCGGCGGAATACTTCGCCCGGTTCATCGGCTGGACCCGCCTGACGGCGTGACCCGGAAGCTCGAGACACCCACGACCAAGATTGATTCGCACAGTGCATCAGGTCAGTTCGATGGTGTCCCCGATTCGCACGCGTCCCGGCTGCGCGACCGTGGCCAGGGCGTCGAGCCGCATGTCGTGTGCCCGCGCGATGGCTCGCAGGATCAGTGGGGAGTGCGGCAGGTCCTGCTGGGCCTCGTTGGTCATCACGCATCGTTCGCTGGAGCGTTCGAACCGTATCCGCAGGGCGTCGCCGCCGATCCGGGCGGTACGGCCGAACCACTGGTCCTCCACGAACGGAGGTGTTCCCGGTGCTGTCCGCACCAGCAGGTTGGGCCGAAACCGGCGCTCGTCGACCGGCACACCGGGAACGGCCGCGCAAACCCAGTCGAGGGTGGCGGTGGTCAAGACGCTGAGCGGGAGCTGGTCGAAGTGCGAGATCGCAGCCTCGCGGGCTACTTCGACGTCATCGCGGCCCAGGTAGTGCCGCACATAGGAGGTCGGGTCCGGTACCGGCTCGCCGTCCGGGTCCAGCAGCTCGGGTGCCTCCGCCGCTGCTCCCTCTGGGTATCGGGAGCGCAACTGCAACAGCCCTGGCATGCGTCGGAACCGGCGTGTGTTCTTGCCCGAACCGAATTTTCCCTCGGCGTCCCGCACCGCGTAGAGCCGGTCGCCAACGAGGCCACGGGCATCCACGACGGCCTCGTCCAACAGCTCACCGCCGGTGGACTTGATGGGGTACCGCCAGATCCGCTCGATCGTCCCGAGCCCTGTGCTCATGTTCGCCCCTCCCACGAGTCGCCTGTCAGTTGGCCTCCGCGGCTACCCGCACCCCGAAGCCGACCAGCACCACACCCGTCACGCGGTCCAGCAGGCGCCGGACGCGAGGCCGCTCGAAGACCGAGCGCGCCCTGGAGACGAGGTAGGCATAGAACCCGAGCCAGGTCAGCGTCAGCGCGGCGTGCAGCAGGACCAGCAGGCCCAGGCCGGTCGGCGTGGGCAGTTCGGGTGGGGCCAGGGTCGGCAGCAGCCCGGTGTAGAAGACGGCGATCTTCGGATTGAGGAGATTGGTGGTCAGGCCCGTCAGGTACGCTCGCGCTGAGGGGGTGGCCGTCGATCCGGCGGTCCGCGGCGCGGGACGGCGGCTTTGCCAGAGGGCCTGCACCCCGAGGAAGACCAGGTATGCGGCGCCCAGGATCTTGACGACGAAGTACGCCTCCGCCGAGGCCGCGAGGATCGCCGCCAGCCCGACGACTGTGAACACACCCCACACGAGCAGCCCGGTGGTGATCCCGGCGGCGGTGCGCAAAGCAGCCGCTCGACCGGAGGCGATCGCACGCTTGGTGACCACCGCCATGTCCGGCCCCGGCACCACGGTCAGCAGGCCGAGCACACCAACCGCTATGGCTGTCTGCATCCACACGAAGTCAGTCTGCTGGGAAGCCATCACAGCTGGTATGTGACAACGATCATGATCGCGCGTGCCCACGGCATCATCGATGCCCTGACCAGCACGAACGTGATGACCTGATCAAGCGGCAAACGTACGGACGCGCGGGCTTCACCCTCCTACGACATCGCATCCTCATCGGATAGCCAGCACCGTCCGTCACCACCGAATGTGAGACAGAGCCGAACCTACGCAGTCCCTCCTGATGGCCGCTCCCCGCGCGTGCGGGGGTGGTCCGGCGGATGGGAGCCCTGGGGTTCCTGGACGGGCAGCGCGAGTGCGGCTTGGAGGGCGGTGTCCAGGAAGGCGAGGGTGTCGCGGCGGCGGGCCAGCGGACTTCGGTAGCTGCGGCGACCCTCAGCACCGTCGGTGCGCAGCCACAAGCTCTCGGCAATGAGGCTCTCCGCCTCGGCCAACGCTGCCATGTCCCGCGACTCGGGCTCTAGGCGTCGATCGGTCACCGCGACGAAGTCGATGTCGCTGGCCGTGCTGAGCCGACCGCGCCCGGCACCGCGGGGACGAAAGCCGTCCAAGACGCTCCGACCGACCTCGACCGGAAGACCATCGCCAGGCATGCAGGCCAACCTACCGACCGTCCGCAGCATGGAGGGCTGGTGGGAGTCGGTCTTCGGAGCGCCGAACGCGGCGGCGGTCCGCGCTTCCGCTCGGGTCCGTCCGGCCCGAATGTCCGGCTCGCGGCGCGACCCGCAGTCCGGTACGACGGGCGCTGCCGCGCTACCGGACGCATCGGTAGTACAGGTGGGTGACACCGTCACCGGGGGTGACCCGGATGGGCTCCAGTTCCTTCCAGCCGGCACCGATGTGGTCCCACAGCCGGACTCCGGTGCCGAGCAGCACAGGTGTCTGGTGCAGGTGCAGTTCGTCGAGCAGCCCGGCGGCGATGGCCTGCTGGACGATGCTGGCTCCACCCGACAGGAACACGTCACGGCCCTCGGCCGCCTCGGTGGCCTGCTTGATCGCGGATGCCAGCCCGTCGGTGACGAACGTGAAGGTGGTGCCGGTGCGGTGCAGCGGCTCGCGTTCGCGGTGGGTGACCACGAACACCGGGGCGCGAAACGGTGGTTCCTCGCCCCAGGGCTCCTCGCCGAAGTCGAACATGGTGCGGCCCATCACGTAGGCGCCGGTGCTGGTGAACTCATCGGCGACCAGATCTGAGGAGACCGAGTGCTGGCCGCCGGTCATGCCCTGTCGTTCGCGCCAGGCGGCCAGGCCGAACACCCAGTTGTGCACCCGGTTGTGCACCGGGAACCATTGTTCGGGATCGCTTGCGCCGACGTAACCGTCGACCGAGATCGACATTGCCGCGACAACCTTGCTCATCGGGCACCACCCTGAAAGAGCCAGGCCACGGGCTTGCGCTTTGCCATGATGCTTCCTTGTCCAGTAAACCGCTACACGCCAGGTGTCGTGTAGCTTCGACTAACGACACGGTACGTGTCGTGTCTTCCGACTGTCAACACGACACGTGCCGTTTCTTGTTAGAGTGCCGCCATGCCCGCCTCGCCCAACCCGCTGCGCCGGAACGAGTCCAGCCGCCGGGCCATCCTGGACGCAGCGCTGAAGCTGTGCGCCGAGGTCGGCTACGGTCGGCTCACCATCGAGGCCATCGCCGCTCGGGCCGGGGTGAGCAAGAAGACGATCTACCGCTGGTGGCCGTCCAAAGGAAGGGTCATCCTGGAGGCCGTCGACGACGTGGCGACCGTGGTGGCCGACTACCCGGACACCGGCGATCTCGCCACCGACCTGCACACCCAGCTCACCGCGGTCATCGACCTACTCACCCCGCCGGACCGCTCCCCCGTCGTCGGGCTGATCGCCGAAGCCCTGCACGATGCGGATCTGGCACAGCAACTGCGGGAACGGCTCATCCGGCCGCGCATCGCCCAGTTCAAGGAACGGATGCGCCAAGCCCAGCTCAGCGGGCAGGTGGCCGCCGACGCGGACCTGGACCTCGCCGTGGACCTGGTATACGGGCCTCTTTATCACCGACTCGTCTTCCACCTCGGCATGCCGGACGCCCGGGAACTGGAGTCGCTGGTCGCGTACGCCCTGCGCGCGCTCGGCCCGACATCCTCGGCTCGGTGACCGCTCCGGTAGCGCCCGGCAACAGCACGCGCCCCGCGAACCCCGAATGATCGTCATCGACTCGGCCTCACCCGGCGTGGAACGGCACCCCTACCATCAGCACCATCGATGAACGGAGGTGCTCGATGCTCGACCACGGGAGCCCCACCCGTCGGCCACGGATACGGCGGTCACTCGCGCTCGTCACGGTGGCCGTGTTCGCGGCCACGCTCACCCCGGCGAAACCGGCAGGAGCCACGGCTGCAACGGCCGGGCCGGTCTGGGGCACCTGCCCGCCCCCGGCCGAAGGTTCCGGGCGCGACGCCCGCCAACAGTGCGCCACACTGCGGCTGCCGCTGGACCATCGCAAGCCGCGTGGCCGCCAGATCGACGTCACGATCTCACGGATCGCCACCGCCGAGCCGGGCCTACGGCGCGGCATCCTGCTGTCCAACCCGGGCGGGCCCGGCGGCTCCGGGCTCGACCTGCCCAGCTTCCTCGCCGCCGCGCTGCCGGCCGAGGTGCTGACCCGCTACGACCTGATCGGGTTCGACCCGCGCGGTGTCGGGGCGAGCACGCCGATCACGTGCGGCATCACCGACCCGGTCGCGGTGACCGACCTCATCCTGCCCTACCCGGCGCCGGACGGGTCGATCGCCCGCAACATCGAGTTCGCCCGGACGACGGCGCGCGACTGCGCGGCGCACTCCGGCGAGTTGCTGCCGCACATCACCACCGCCAACACCGCACGCGACATGGACCGCATCCGGGCCGCGCTCGGCGAGCCGAAGCTGTCGTACCTCGGGTACTCATACGGCAGCTACCTCGGCGCGGTCTACACCTCGCTGTTCCCGGGCCGCAGCGACCGGATCATCCTCGACAGCGCGGTCGACCCGACCCAGATCTGGCACGGCATCTGGCGGCAGTTCGGCCCGTCCACGGCGGTGCGCTTTCCCGACTTCACCGCCTGGGCCGCCGCCCGCAACGACGGGTACGCGCTGGGCACGACACCGGCGGCGGTGACCCGAACCTATTACGCGACCGCCGCGAAGCTGGACCGCGAGCCGGTCGTGACGCCAGAGTTCGTGCTCACCGGCAACGTCTACCGCGCGATCACTCGCGCCCTGCTGTACGACGACCGCAACTTCCCGCTGCTCGCCACGATCTGGCAGGAACTCGCCCAGGCGACGCCACCGGCGGCCCTGGCCGCGCTGCGACGACGGGCAGCAGCCGCCCAGGTACCGGCCGACAACAGCATCGCCGTCCTCTACGCGATCGCCTGCGGCGACGTGGCGTGGTCGCGCGATGTCGACCGGTACGCCCGCGACGTGGCCGTCGACCGCCGGCTGTTCCCGATCACCGCCGGCATGCCGGCCAACCTCTGGCCGTGCGTGTTCTGGCCGAACCGCCCGCTGGAACCACCGGTGGCGGTGACCGGCAAGGGGCCACGCAACGTGCTGATCCTGCAGAACCTGCGTGACCCGGCGACCGGCTGGCGGTCCGCGTTCGGGCTGCGCCAGGCGCTGGACCGACGGGCCGCGATGGTCACCCAGGACGCGGGCGGGCACGGGGTGTACGGCATCCGGTCCGGTCCGTGCGCCGCCGACATCGCCACCGCGTTCCTCACCACGGGGACGCTGCCCGACCGGGACCGCTTCTGCCCCGGTCCATCACCCGACGACGTCGGCATCGCGTCACTCGCCCCGCCGATACCGTCCGGTCCGCTCGCCGTCCGATAGACCGTGACGATCCCGCGCACCAGGATGTTCGGACGGTTGGGCGTCCTGGTGCGCCGGGACAGGTTCCACCAGCGCTCACGGGGAGCGCGCACGCCTGCCCGGACAGGTCAACCGGGAAGGCCCTGACCCGGGACGACGCCCGGGCCAGGGCTCCGATGGTTCAGCTCTTGCGGAGGCGGACCGAGACCGCGGTCTTGACCTGGATCAGCTCGGCCCGGTAGCCCTCGACGCCGGTGAGGGTGACCGTGCCGAACCGCCCGTTGACCTGCCGGGCCCGCAGCACCGGCACCACCGCGCCCGGTGCCGGCGGGCGCTCCGGGTCGAGGGCGAGCACCAGTTCGGCGCGGGCACCGATGGTCACCGGCCGGGTCACCGTCAACGCCGGCCGACCGTCGTCGCGCAGGTTCACCGCCAGTACGGCCCCGTCCGCCTGGCGGTAGTCGCCGTCGACCCGCACCGGGCCGGCGGCCCGGTCCAGACGCAGCGTGCCGCCGCGTACCTCGACCGGGCCGTGGCCGAGCGCCGTGGCCGAAGCGGCCACCAGGGTGCCGGCCAGCAGGCGGGTGCCGCCGGTGAAGCTGTTCCGGCCGCTCAGGGTCAGCGTGCCGGTGCCGTTCTTGACCAGCGCGCCAGCACCGTCGATGTCGTTGCGCCAGGTGTCGGCGGCGTGGAAACCACCGGCGGCGGCGTCCATCGTGACCGTCACCGTGTCTGGCAGCGAGCCGTACCCGTCGGCGGCGGCGAACAGGTTCAGCCGGCCCCACTGCTCCGGCCCGTCCAGCAGCGGGTAGCCGCCGGGCAGCGCGGTGCTCGCCAGCACCGCGCGGCGCTGCTCGGCGTCCAGGTAGGGCAGCCGGGTCTCCAACAGCACCTCGGCGCCCTTCGGCACGACCAGCGGGGTGTCCGGGCCGGCCTGCGGAAGAATGTACGTCCACCGGGGCGTGATACGCGCCAGGTTCGCCGCCCGGTCCGCGTACGGGTCGGTGTCGGGGCCCGCCGAGTGGGCGTACGCGAAGAGGTCGGCGGCGTTGGTGCGGGCCTGGAGGTATTCCGCTGCCTGGCGGCGGGCGGCCACCTTCAGCTCGGCGTTGGCGGGGTTGCCGAGCACGGCGGCGGCCAGCGCGGTGGCCAGGATCCGCCCGCCGATCACGTCGACCGGGGAGTGCATGCCGGCGCTGATCCGGCTGTCCGAGACGTCGCTGGCGCGGGCCAGCAGTTCCTGGAACCGCTCCGGAATCGCGTAGGCCAAGGCGAACGCGGCCAGCCAGGCGGCGTTGGCGTGGCCGCTGGGGAAGCCCCCGTCGTCGGCCGGGGTCTCGGAGCGCTGTCGGAGCAGCTGCGGGGCGACGACGGTGTCGGCGTCGTAGACCGGCACACCGAGCACCGGGATACCGCCGGTCGGGACCACCCGGTTGTCGTCGCTGAGCCGCCACGGACGCGGGTACCGGTAGGCGGCCTTGCTCGGGTTGCTGGAGGTGAAGTTGCCTCGGACCGTGTTGACCAACGTGACGACCGTGCCGAGCGCCGAGGCGGTGGAGCCGGCGCCGAGCGCCGACCCGGCCGGGGCGTCCGGGGGCACGGTGTCGTTGATCCGGGCCGCCGGGACGCCGTCCGGCGCGGAGGTAATCCCGGTGACGGCCAGGGAACCGGCCAGGTACGGCTCGGCCAGCGGCCCGAGGCCCCGGATCGCGCTGTAGCTCTGGTGCTGCCGGTCGTAGATGAACGCCTGCTTCGCCTCGGCCTCGCTGCGCTCACTCGTCCGCTTCACCACGTAGCGGATGTTGGCGCGCAGCACCTCCGGGCTGCGGGGCACCCCGTTGTCCCAGGTTGAGCCGGTGCTCCAGAGCTGCTCGAAGCCGGCGAGGATCCGCACCGCCGCGTTGGTCTGCGGGGTCAGGTTGGCGTTGATGTTCGTGGCGTAGTCGTCCACGAAGGACCGACCCGGGTACTGGGGCGGCGGTGGCACCTGCCCGGCCTTGACGGTCGCTGCCGTGGCCGGATCGTTCGTCGGGGCGGCGCTCGCCGGGGTGGGGGCCAGCCACTCGCCGGCGACCGGAAGGACGGCCAGGGCCGCCGAGGTCCCGACCGAGCGGCGCAGGAAGCCGCGCCGGTCCAGAGATGTGTGCGCAGAGGTCATGGCTGCCGACCTTGACTAAGCATCATGAACACAGTGGATCATAGGGGCCAACAGCCGATTGCGACAGATCTTCGGATAATCCCCGCCGTGGATGCCTGACCCGAACGCCGGGGCATCCGATGAGTGGAAGATCATCTATGCTGCGCGATCGAGTCCACAGCACGAGACATCAAGTGGAGCCCGACACCCGCTTCGGTGGTATGCCCTGGCTGTCGGTTGAGCGGCTGGGCTGCTGGCCTGCTGCGATGGCCTGCGGGTGGTGGGTACTGCTACGGCTGCCGGTGGGGTCTACTCGGCACGCATGACCTTGGCGTGGTCAGTAACGACTCGTCTGAACAGGTCATGGCCCGTGCGTCCGGTGTGGCGGAGTGCCCAGTCCTGTGCGGCCTCTTGCTCGTCGTGAGGGCCGGATTCTGCGTCGCAGCCGGCCGTGACGCAGAACGCCTCGTAGGTGACGAACTCCTCGGCCTCCGCTGGGAAGACCTTGACCTCACCACCGGAACAGCCAGCATCCGCCGCTCACTCCAGCGCACCCGCACCAGCGGCCTCACCCACCTGCCCAAGACCCGCGCCTCCGAACGCCGTATCGCCCTCCCGACCGAATGCCTCCACTCCCTCAAGAAGCACCAGGAACGGCAGGATAAGGAGCGTGAGAGCGCAGGGTCGGACTGGAGAGACAACGGCCTCGTCTTCCCTACCCCGACCGGTGGACCTCTCGACCCGGCCAACCTCACGCGCCGCTTCCGCAGCTTCCTCGACCGCGCCGGACTCCGCCGCATCCGCTTCCACGACCTACGCCACACGACTGCTACCCTGCTCATGAGCAAGGTGTCGACCGTGTCGTGATCAAGGAACTCCTCGGCCACGCCCACATCGGCGTCACCCGCCGGCGTCTACGCCCACGTAAGGCTCCGCCTCCAACGCCAAGCCATCGACACCCTCGGCAACGCCCTCGGCCCGACCGACGACGAACCGGAAGACCCGCCCGTCGCAGCCGTCGTCCGCTGACGTTGCCGTCCCCGTTGCCGTTAAACAGAGAAACCGCCGCTGGCGTTTGGCCAGCGGCGGTTCTCCGTCTGCTCGGAAGGTGCTCGCCGCCGGGGAGGACTAGGCGAACTTATTCGAGAGTCACCCAATCCTTACAGGTTCCCCCGGATTTCTAGCCAGGAACGAACATTGCTTTCAATCTCTTTGTCTTTGAGGTGAGAGCAGACCCACGGGAGAGCGGACAGGATCAGCTCAACATCTTGCAGTTCAGAAAACGCTACCTCACCCGCCAGAGTCACTTCACCGCCAACAGGCGCATAGAATCCCTCACCTGGGTTAAGGTACTCGACTCTCCGAGTTTCCGATTCTGCGATCGCGCGTTCACGCGTGAGGGGAATCTGCTGCAACGCCCACCCTGCAGAACCATCCGGTGTAAGGATCCGCGGGAGGCCGGGAACCGGAGGATCGAATCGCAGGGCAAGCGCTGCGATTCTGAGCATCCAGTAGGCGCCGATCGCAGCCCTAACGCCCCCAAGCTTGACAGCCAGCAGAATGGCCTCTGCAGCAAGGTTGAGATCCTCTGCGCGTCTTTCCGGGGTCACCTCTCGGAAGGGAGAGGCGCTGACCTCCAAGGACTCGAAGATCGATAGCCACCACTGCGGCGAGGTACCGTCAGGGAAGCGACGGGATACCCAGTCGGCAAGCTGCCCTCTGAGGACGCCTCGCATTTCACGGAGATCGGAATCTTCCCTCATTTACGGCGCCCTCCCGCCAAAGTCTCGAATAATGGCGAGCGGAATCCTGATGCCAGCTTGACCGAAGGCATCTACCCCTTGACTGATGAACGAAGCGGCACATTGGGCGCAGGGCGGCGTGTAGTGACCCGTAAAGTTGTCAAACGATGTGACCCTGCCGCCACTTCCGATTGTGATCTGCCCAGCACCGACAACCGGAGATCCACCACTGGCTATCGTGTGATGAATTCCAGGCAAGTCGCGAACGATGTTCAGGTTACCTCGCTCCCCAACCGTCCAGAGATACCTGCCGCCGCCTGCGACTGCCTGCGAGAACTCGGGAGAGCCAGCCGCCATTGCGGACACCCCCTCGAAATCGGCTGCCATCTGCTCGAACGGCAGATCGTACGGCTTGCTATTGGAGACCACGCCATTGCCACAGTTATGGACGAGGACCGGGGTGGCGCCTGCCAGCACATAGTACGTGTGGGATTTTCAGCCCGTCACGCAGTGTGACTTACGTGTTCATGGCGTTTGACCTGGCCTTTTGTGCGTGGCACCAACTCGCCGCATCGAAGCTTATCGGTGTTGACGGTGACGGTGACGGCAACCTGGGGAGACGTCCGCGCCCGCCGGCAGTCAAGGTATCGATGGGCGGCGCTATCCAAGGTAGGGGGTGTCGCGGTGCTCGGCGTGGTGCTGAAGGCGGAGCCGGACCGTGTCGTGGATGGGGATGTGGTCGAACTCGGCGGGGTGGATGAAGCGGACGTCGGTGGATTCGTCGCTGACGGTGATGGTGCCGCCGACCACGCGGGCGAGGTAGGTGATGGTGAACTCTTGCCGGACCTCACCGTCGGGGTAGGCGATGACGTGGTGAGGGTCGGTGTGGATGCCGAGCAGGCCGGTGATCTCGATGTCGAGGCCGGTTTCTTCTTTGACCTCGCGGACGGCGCACTGTTGGAGGGTTTCGCCGATGTCCATGGCACCGCCGGGTAGGGCCCAGTTGCCGGAGTCGGTGCGACGTTGTAGCAGCACGCGGCCGTGGTTGTCCGTGACGATGGCGGCGGCGCCGGGGACGAGGCTGTTCGCGGTGGGGGCGTGCGGGTCGTGGTAGTAGTCGTGCCGGCCGGTCACCGGGTCTCCTTGGGGTAGGCGGTGGTTGTTTGCCAGATCTGTTCGAACTAGTCGGCGTGGGCGGCGAAAATGCCGGGTTGCCGCCGGCCCGGGATGTGGTCGGGTCGGGTGTCGGCGGTGGCCCCTTCCTCCTTCCAACGTTCCGGAGGGGTGGTGGGGTGGGTGTCGGTGCATCAGCCGGTACGGCCGCAGTGGATCTGCGCGGGGCGCGGGGCGGCGTGGCCGTGTCGGACTCGTAAGCGGCAGCTCGTGGCGGAGTTCACCGGGGCGCGGGTGTCGCTGATGCTGCATCTGTCGGCCTAACCTGGTGCAGGCGTGTGAGGACTTGCCGCACACCCCGTCGGGGGTGCTGCACGCGCGGTTCCTCGCCTGGCCACGCTCGGCGGCACTGCGAAACGAGTAGCGGCGCCGACCCGCACGCACGCGCCCACACAACAAGGCGACCGGTCCTGAGCGAACCCGACGGCACCTGAGGCCATGACGATCGCGAGTGCGGTCAAGCCACGACGCGGCAACCGGCCAACGACGCCGCGCCGCTACGCGGCACGCCACCGAGTGACAGACGCGGACTTGGTCAACCAGCTCAAACTCACGCCCTACGAGGGGCTAGGTTGTCGCAGATCCACAGCGTGCCGCGTATCGATACATCGCCATCTTATGCGAGTAGCCGACGGCAACGCTGACGGCAACCCGCACGCACCCACATGCCCGCGTACGCACGTCGTGATGGTGTCGCCACGAAGAGGAGTCGCTCCGTAGCGGCACCATCAGAAGATCATTACGGATCTCTCGCGGCCGTTTTTCTTGCCGCTGCGCCACTATTCAGTGTCGCTGAAATGCCCCGCCAGCCATGCCGCACCCATGTCGGTCAAGCTCCAACGAGGCCCCGTTCCCTTCGGCTCGGAATCGTCTGCCTGGATCAGGTTTTGGTCCGCAAGCCGTCGCAGGTCCGCGATGATCCCGGTCTCAATTTGGGCGCCCCGCCTCCCCAGCTCCAGATCGATGGTGCGAGTGTCCCATCGCCCACCACCATCACGAACGACTTCCAAAGCTAGGCGAGTTGGAATGTTGTTCATTTCAATCACCTTACGCTGGGATGATAGAGATCATTAGGCGCCCCGACCCTCGTTAATCCATAATCATTCAAGGACTGCGTGTGTAGCTGATCCCAGAGTTCATATGAATCGACTTCGGGTTGGCCGGTCCGATATCCAGCCTTCCGATAGAGTACCGACTCGCGCAGCTCGTGTGTGTAGAACCGGAGATCATGAGGAGTGGCTTCCATCTCGCCAGCGGAAATGGACCGCAGGCGATTCAACATGCCTTGTTCTGCCGATTCGAGTGGGCCACCATCGGTAAACCGGAGCAGGTGTTTCTCAACGGCGTCAACGCCATTCGTTTGGATCTTTGCCTTGGTCCAGTCCAATCCTCCGCAGTTGTGTACAAGGACCGGCGTGTTGCCGGCTACCACATAGTACGTGTGGGTGTTGGCGACGGTGAGGTTGTGGACCCGAGCCTGGGGCACGCTCCACCGGTCGATCGCGGTGATCTGCACCAGGGTGCCCGCGCCGGTGCGTAGCCACTGGCCCGAGCGCAGGTCCGTGGCGTGCACCCAGTCGCCCAGCTCCGGCACCCAGAACGGGTGAGCCTCGGTCGCCACCACCTCAGCCGTCGCCGACCCCTCACCGCCGTCGGTGTCCACGGTGACCCGGACCAGGTTCTTGGCGCCCTGGCTCTGGATCGCCGCGGTGACTGTCTCGACCTCGACCCGACCCGACTTCGGATCGGTCACCTTGACCTTGTCACCCGGCTTGACCTTCTCAATCGGCTTACGCGACCCGTCGGCCATCAACACCTTGGTGCCGGGGACGAAGCTGCTCGGCCTGGTGCAGGAATCACCCGCACCACCACCACTGGAACCACCGCTACTACGCGCCGAACCACCCGACGACCCACCAGACTTCGAGCCACCCGACTTCGAGGCGCCGCCAGATGAGGACTTCTTCCCACCGGCGCCGCCCGCCGCGGCCGACGATGCCTTGGGGTTCGACTTCGCCTGCGCCTGCTTCTGCACCGGGTTACCGGTCTTCTTCGCCGCCTGCGCCGCCGCGTTACTCGTCGTGTTGACCTTGTCCACCGGCTTCTTCGCCGCCGCCTGCGCGGCCTTCTTCGCCCGCTCGATCGCCAACTTCTTCGCGTTCAACGCCGCCTGCTCGGCAGCCCGCGCCGCGGCTAACACCACCTCGGCGGCCCGCTTCGCCGCCCGCCACGCCTGGATGGCCTCGATCGTCCGGCCAATGGCCCGCATCACCGCCGGAACCTTGGCGGCCTTCATCCACGGGATCGCACCGAGGATCAGGCTGCCGCACGCCCACATGTCACCGCCGAAGCAGCCCAACGCATCGTTGATCCCGATGAACTCCTTCAGGATGTACCAGGCCGAATCGAGAATCACCGACATCAACGACCGACCCATGTTGGCCTGCGCCTGCGAAACCTGCGCCGCCGACAGGCCCGCACCCGCCAGCGCCGCGGCCATCTCCGAGGCGGTCAGCGCCACCGACAGACCCGTCGGGTCCGAGTGCGTCACCGGGTTGTTGTGCGCGTACGCGTACCCGTTGTTCTGTTGCGGATCAGTCAGATCCAACACCGGATCAGCCGACAGGAACCGACCCACCGACGGGTCGTACAGACGCGCCCCGAGCGGCACGAAGCCGGAGGCGTCGTCCCGGGTCGCGCCGAGGAATCCGGCGTTGGTTTGCATGTTCGCGCCCAGGTCGGCCGCGCCGCGCTGGTTGCCGAACGGGTCCTGCTTGCGGATTCGCACCGGCATCCCCGCCGACAGCCCCACCTCCGCGTACGGGCTGCCCTGGTGGTCACCGGCGACCGCGACCAGGCCGGGTTGGTTGCCGGCGCTGGAGTGGCGGACCACCGCGCCACCCGGGGCGGCGTACGTACGCTGCGCACTGACCACCGCGCCACCCCTGTCCACCGTCACCTGCGACTCGCCCAGGTGCAGGGTGGCCTGTCGGCCCTGGACGGTGAGCAGGCGACTGCCACCCGGCCCGTAGATGTGCCGGGTCTCCAACTGCGGCTCCCACCGCTGGCCGCTGGAGTTGCCGTCACAGGTGGCCAGGACAACCGGGGTCATGTCGGCCGTCGCGCCGTCCCGCACCGCCAGGCAGAGCCCCGAGGCGACATGGGTGAGCTGACCGGTCGAGGAGCGCGTCAGGTGCTGCGCGGCCGAGCGGTCGCACTCCTGCAAGCGCAGCGGCGAGCCGACCGTGCCGGCCTCCGGTTGCAGGCACCAGCCGTCCGGGCCGGAGAGCGTGCCCAGGTTCGGGTTCTTCTGCTGCTCCCCGGGCACCGGGGTGAACGTCCACTTCTGGGCGGTCGTGCCGTTGCACGGGTAGAGCTGCACCGGCTGGTCGTCCTTGGCGAGGCCCTGGTCGAGGTCGAGGCACTTGGCACCAGGGCCGACATACGCGGTGCGACCCTCGCCGCCCTGGCCGGTGATCCGCTCGACCTTGCCGTCGTAGGTCCAGGTCAACTCCTGCTCGTCACCGCTGTGCGAGGTCACCGACCTTGTCTCCCCGGTCAACTCGTACAGCCGCGACACCTCGGAAGTGATCCTCACCTGCTCCGGGGTCGTCCACTCCCGGGTCACCTTGGTCAGGGTGCGGGGCTGGCTGCCGGTGTACTCGTAGCCGGTGGTGATGGCACCCTCGGCCCGCTTGCCGGTGAGGTCGTACTCCACCAGCTTCTTCCGATTGCCGAGCAGGTCGTACTCGTACTCCTGCCAGTAGCCGGTGCCGTCGTTGCCCGCCGACACCGCCGGCGCGCCGAGCGGGCCGGTGGCGCAGGCGCCCTGGTCCGACGACGTCCACGCCGTGCGGAGCTGACCGACGGCGTCGTAGCGGAAGCACTGCCGCTCGGCGGTGCTGGCCGCCCGCTCCCGGATCGCGGTGACGTTGCCCGCGTCGTCGTACGCGTACTCCCGGTTCGACACCAGGGTGCTGCCCGCGAACCGGCCGCCGGTTGCGTCCTTCTGTTCCCGGTGCACCTGCTGCCCGGTGAGCGCGCCGCTGGCGTCGTCGTACGAAGCCGTGGTCCACACCCGGTACGGCTGCGCGCCCAGAGTCGAGCGCAGCACCTGCCCGTACGGCGAGTAGACCGTTTCCGCGCCGTACCAGTCCTGGCCGGACACCGACAACGGCAACCCGTCGGCGGTGTAACGGACCAGGATCTTCTCGGCGGGAAGGTTCCCGACGGCGGGCAGGGTCGACGACTCGGGCTGGCCGGTGTCGGTGAACGAGTACTCGTACCGGTAGGACGAGCGCAGGCCCCAGGTGTCCGCGACGGACTGCGGCAGGGTGAGCGTGGTCGACGTCGGCTGGTAGTCGTCGGAGTAGCCGCCGATGGCCTGGGTGTACGGCAGGCCGTCGGTGTAGCGGGTGGCGGTGGCCGGCAGCCCCTTGCCGCCGGTGACGGTGTCGTAGGTGAACTGGGCCAGCAGGGGGCCGTTGCCGTCACCCAGTCGCTGCTGGGTCGGGCGCGACAACTCGTCGTAGCCGTTCCAGACCGTGACGTTGCGGGCGTTGGTGACGGTGAGCTGCCGGTCCCGGTGGTCGTAGCCGATCCGGGTGGCGCCGGTGTCCGGGTCGGTGGCGACGGTCAGCCGACCCCGCTGGTCGTAGCTCCACGTCCAGGGGCGGTCCTCGTCCGCCGAGTGACGCACGGCCGCCAGCCGGCCCTGCCGGTCGTACTCGTACGACATGGAGGTAAACGCGGTGCGGGCGGCGTCGGTGAAGGTGTCCACCCGGCTGGTGCGGCCCAGGGCGTCGGTGAACATCCGGTACGACGGCGAACCGGCCGGGTTGACCACCGTGGAGTGGTCAGTGCCGTAGGTGTAGGTGGTGGCCCGCTCGGACCTCTCCTGGTCACGCAGGATGGGCAGTTCCTGGACCACCCGGCCCAGGCCGTCGTACCGGTAGCGGGTGATGTTGGGTACAGCGGTGCGGGCCAACGGCACGAACAACTCACCGCGCGGGCCGCCCTCGGCGAGGTAGGCGTTGTAGGTCTCCCACACCTCGCCGGAGCTGTTGTAGAACCGGTCGGTGACCAGCCGGCCGCCGCCGGTGGCCTGTTCCTGGGTCTGGCGTTCCCGGCCCAGGCCGTCGTAGATGGTGACCGAGGTCTGCACCCGGTCCTCGTGACCGCGGCTGAAGGTCGTCACGTACGGCGGCTTGCCCTCGGGGGTGGCGTACTGGGCGCGGAAGTCCGGCACTGCGGTGACCGACGGGGTACGGCCCGGCCCCCATGCCTCCACCAGGCGGCCCAGCGCGTCGTACCGGGCCTCGCTGACCCGACCGTTGGGGTCGATGGTCTTGAGGGTGACGGCCCGGCCCGGATCCAGTTCCTGGACCTGCTCGTGCCGCAGCGAGTTGCGTTCCTTGACGGTGAACGCCTGGCCGGTGGCGGGAACGTAGTCGATGTGCGAGGTCTTGCCGTCCGGGTCGGTACGGGAGGTGACGCGACCGATGTCGTCGATGGCGGTGGTGCCGTCGGACTGGAAGCCCGAGCCGTCGGCCTTCAGCGACCAGGTCTCGCGGACCCGGCCCTTCGTGTCGTCGGCGAGGGCGGCACCGTACGCCTGTTTGTCGTAGGCGACGCGGCCGGCGGAGCTGAGCGTCCTCAGGTCGTCGAAGGTGGCCGCCGCGCAGGTCGTCGGGCTGGTCCGGACCTGCTTGGTCAGGCCGACGAGGTGCTTGCCGGTGTGGTGAAGGTACTCGATGAGGGTGCAGGACTCGTCGTTGTCCCGGGCGGTGTCGCCGAGCGACTCGATTCTGGTGGGCAGGCCATGCGTGTGCTCGTACTCGGTGGCCGTCTTGACCTCGCGATCACCGTCGGATGAGCGGCTGTACGCCACCTGGGTCGGCTCGGTCACCCGCCAGGCGCGCAGCGGGCTGAGGCCGGTCCCCCGCGCTCGGGTGGCGAGCAGGCGCGCCTCCGGGTAGGTGACGCTGCGGGTGAGCCAGTTCGCCTTGAGGTAGGCCGCGTCGGCGCCGGGCTTGGCCTCGGCGTAGGTCAGTTCCTCGGCGATTCGGCCGGCGAAGGGTTCCTCGTCCTGGGCGATCACCTTGCCGGTGATGTCCTTGATCGCCATGCTGTCGCCCAGGCCGCGGAAGTACCGGGTGACCGACATCGTCTGCCGGCTGCCGGTCGCGGCGTCGTTCTCTCCGGTCAGGACGGTGACCTGGTCGAAGCCGGCGAACTGGGAGTAGGTGCGGGTCGACTTCTTGGTGAACTCCTGCTCGGCGAGCTTCCAGCCGGCGGTGCCGTACTCGTACCGGGTGAGGGTGCTGGCGGGGCCGTCCACGGCGGGCAGTTCCTGGACCGATTCCACGACGTACTTGTGGAACCAGTCGATGGCTTCCTTGGCCGGGTCCGGGTGCCAGAAGGCCGGGTAGCAGAGCCGGGTGTTGGCCTTGAGGGGCGCGACGTCCTTCGGGTCCGTGGGCAGTCCGGCGCCGGTGGCGCACCCGCCTGTGGGCTCCTGGTAGGTGACGACGGTCTCACCGCCGTACTCGTTGACGACCCGGCCGATGCGCAGGCGGGAAAAGCCGGGGCGATGGTCGTTGCGGACCCGGTTCGGCATGTCGTCGACGTTGGCCACGAACCGGACCGGGTTGAGGGTGATCCGGTCGCCACCCACGCCGAAGCCGGATCGGGTGATCGACTCCAGCCACAGTGCGGTGTTGGGGCCGGTGCGCAGGACCGGGAAGGACTGCTTGAGCTGGTATTCGTCCACCGTCTGGAGGGTTCGGCTGTCGCGCTGCCGCTGCGCCCAGGTGGTGATCTTCGTGAGCCGCTTGCGGGAGAAGAAGGACGGCGAGGCGTTCCAGCACTTCTGCTTCTCGACGCAGCGCAGGTCGGCGGGGGTGTCGTACCAGATCCGGTACCGGGCCGGATCCTTGCTGGTGAAGTTGGCCTCGGTGCAGGTGATCGTGCCCTCGGTGAAGCAACGTTCGGCGACGTCGAAGGTGACCCGGGCCAGCGGGGCGGCGGAGTAGACGTTGTCGCGGCGCTGCCCGTAGTCGATGCGGGTGAGGTAGCCAGCCCGGTCGTACCTGACCGGGGCCTTGAAGTTGAAGTTCCGCGCGTAGTGGTTGGTCTCCCGGGCCCACCACAGGCTCATCGCGTTGCCGTGCACGTCCTCGACGTAGTCGAGGTTCCACCGCCAGGCCTGGGTGCAGACGGAGCCGGCCCAGTTGCCCTCCTGGTAGCAGGGCTCGTTCGGGTGGTTGCCGTACACCGGGACGGTGAGCACCGAGTTGGTGACCGGGGCGTCGGCGGACCAGCCGGGCAACCGGTTGAGGCCGAAGTGGTACCGGGTGCCGTCGCGGGTCGTGACGATCCAGTGCTCGCCGTCGGCGTCGCCGTTGTCGCGGCCGGTGTCCTCCTCCAGCTGGACCCGGGAGCCGTCGCCGTTGGCGGTGGTCCAGGTGCCGTTGTCGTACACCAGCTCGGTGGTCAGGCCGCCGAGGGAGAGGGTGGCGTTGTCGGAGCCCCAGCAGAGGTCGGCGGTGCGGTGCTTGGTGTTGTTCGCGCCGCTGGTCGCGTCCTGCCGACAGTTGGCGTAGCTGCGGGTGATCGACCCGGCGCTGTAATCCCAGCCGTCGCCGATCCAGGAGGCCTGGTTGTTGGTGGCGGAGGTGCGGCCGTCCACCGACTGCGACGAGTAGCCCAGCGCCACCTTCGGCATCAGCCCACCGGCCGTCTCCGGCACCTGCACCTGGTACGAGTAGGTGAACGCGCCGGAGGAGGAGCCCGCCGCCCAGGAACCCGAGGAGACCAGCGGGGTCGCGGTGAAGTCGCCGGACGCCGAGGCGCCGGTGTCCAGCACGCCGACGACCTTTCCGCCGGCCGCGTCGGCGGCGACACCGGCGGTACGCGCGCCGGCCTGCTGGTCGCGCAACGGGCCGACCGGCAGCGTGCCGGTGACCACCCGACGTACCGGCGCGCCGGCGGCGAGGGTGACGCGGGCGGGTGCGTCGGCGGCGGGCACCAGCGTCACCTCGCTGGAGACCTGAGCCGGGTCCGGGTCGGTCGGTTCGGTGCCGTCGGCGCAGTCCCCGCTGTCGGGGTTGTCGTAGACGCAGTCGGGCAGCAGCATGACGCCGAATCGGTCGGCGGCCTGCGGGCCGTACAGGTCGGCGAAGGGGGTGTAGTCGACGCTGAGGGCGACCTCGGCTTGCGGGTCGGCGGTAGCCGGCGGGGTGATCTTCATGATCAGGCCCGCCACCCCGGCGTCCTGCGAGGCCTCGGGGGCGGCCAGGTCGACGGTCCAGGTGCCGGCGAGGACGGCCGGGTCGCCGCCCTCCGGTACGCCGAGGGCGACCGGCAGGTCGTCCACGGGCCGGGTGTCGCCGGGCTCGACGTCGGTCAGGTCTACCGTGCCGGTGTCCTGCTGCCACGGTTGGACGGCCGTCGGCTGGTACTCGGTGACCTCGGGGACCGGCTCGGTGGTCAAGTCGGTCTGCGCGGCGTTGTCCTGCTCGACCCGATCGGTTGTCGGCAGCTCGGGCAGGTCGACCCGCGCCTCGCGGCTCATGCCCGCGCCGGGCACCGCGAGGGCGGCGGCGGGCAGGCTCGTCGCCGCCAGCGTGGTGGAGAGCGCCAGGACCAGGGCGGTGCGGGCGGGGCGGCCCCACCGGCGGCCCGACTCCGTTCGGGTCCGTCGGCCGGGCGACCGTCGGGACAGCAAACCGGTACCACGCATGCGCGTCGACTCCCACCCAGGCGCGAGAAAGGGAAAGAAGAGATGCGGACGAACCGCGACGGCACGGGCCGGCGACGGCACGTGCGTGAGCACTCTGCGTCAGGGGAGCCTCACGCTCAACCCCGCTCCCGACCATCACCCACCGGTTCAGGTGATCTACGACACAGGATGATCAACGCTGTACGTCACGAAAGCACCGAGCCACACAGAGGCGAGAAATAGTGCTATGTGCTCCTATTGCAGGGCAACAAAAGCCGCGCAAGACCTAATTCGGACGTACCTCCCAGCAACGCCACTTTGGATGTAACAAATCGATAACGTTCGCAGGATGGACGAGACGCCCGGGTGCCGTGCGATCGTGTGGCCTCGTTCTGCCCTGCGACCCACCGGGTCGCCGGCTGGCCGCCTGCGTCGTTCCCTGTCCGCCCGGCCCCACGGGAGTAGACCGCCGTGACCGCGCCTCGCCTGCTCAAGCCCTTCGTGCGTACGCGCACCAGGCTGACCCTCACCCTGGGCGTGCTGCTGGCCGCACTCGTCGCCACTCTGCTGCCGCTGCGGCCCAGCACCGACGCACCCCCCGCGACGGCACCCGCGCCCGCGACGGCACCGCGCGACGAGCCCACCGCCGTGGCCCACGCCGCTCGCACCGGCACGGAGGTGCTGGTGGACACGGCCACCACCGCCACGTCACTGACCTGGGCGCTCCCCGACGGGAAAATGCGCACCAGCGTTCACGCCACCCCGCAGCGGGCCAAGGACGCCAGCGGCCGGTGGGCGAGGCTGGACCCCACCCTGACCCGTGCCGGGAAGTCCACCGGCGGGCTCGACGTCCGCCCGGTCAACGTCCCCATCCCGCTGCGCCTCTCCGGCGGTGGCACGGAGACCGGCGGTGCCGGCGGTGGCACGGGAACCGGTGCCGCCGACACCGTCAGTGTGCTGGCCGAGGTGGACACCGACGGGCACACCATCGCCTACACCTGGCCCGGTCCGTTGCCGGAGCCGGTGCTCGACGGCCCGCGCGCCCTCTATCCCGAGGTGCGCCCCGGCGTCGACCTGCTCGTCGTCGCCCGCGAGGCGGGCGGCTTCGGTCAGCTGCTCATCGTCAAGAACCGCTCCGCCGAGACGGTCCGGGCCGTCGGCGCGCTGACCTACGGCCTACGGTCCGCGACTGCGGTCTTCCGCCACGACCCGACCACCGGCGGGGTGCGGGCCCTCGACCCGGCCGACGGCCGGGAGGTGGCCTCGGTCCCCTCCCCCTTCGTCTGGGACTCCGCCGGACGGGACGTCGAGAACCCGCAGGCGGTGCCGCGTACGTCGGTGGCCACCCCGGAGGACGTACTGCGGCTCTCCGGCCTCGCCGGCAGCGAGCCGGGCGCTCGGCAGGCCCCGATCCCGACCCGCCTGGACGGCGACGGCACCGGTGACGCCCGGCTGCACCTGGACGCCGCGGCCACCGGAATGCTCACCGACCCCACGGTCACCTTTCCCGTCTTCCTCGACCCGACCCTGATCGGCGGCACCCTGGCCTGGGCGACCGTCTACTCGCAACACCCCCGTACCAACACCTGGAACGGCACCAACTTCAACTCCGGCACCTCCGACGCCCGTGTCGGCTACGAGCAGGACACCCCACTGCGGACCCGCTCCTTCTGGCGAATGCGCTACGACAAAGGCGTGAAGGGCGCGACGATCAGCTCCGCCACCTTCAAGGTGATCAACAACCACTCCTGGTCCTGCGAAACCCGCGAGATGCAGCTCTGGCTCACCGGGGCGATCTCCTCCGGCACCACCTGGAAGGCCCAGCCGGGCTGGCTGACGCTGCAACAGAAGAGGTCCTTCGCCCACGGCTACGGCAGCCGCTGCGACGACGACTACGTCAGCTTCGACGTGAGAAACGCTGCCCAGAAGGGTGCCGACGACGGCCTGACGAACCTCACCTTCGGTATGCGGGCCACCAGCGAGTCCGACACCGAAACCTGGCGCAAGTTCAAGGCCACCAGCGCCGAACTCACCGTCGTCTACAACCGGCCGCCGGCCGAGCCGACCAACGGCACCACCTCACCGGGTGGCGCCTGCGTGCCCGGGCCCGGTAACGGCGTCACCGTCGCCCGGTCCAACCTGGTGCTCTCGGCGACCGGCACCGACCCCGACCACAACCTCAAGGCGCTGCGCTTCCGGTTCTGGAAAAACGGCACCACCGCGCCGGCCGGCACCCTGGTCACCCCCACCAGCGCCGGCCGGGCCAGCCTGACCATCCCCGCGAGCACCCTGGAGGACAAGGTTGTCTACTCCTGGGACGTCCGGGGTGAGGACACCGCCGGCGAGACGTCGTCGTACTTCCCGCCGGGCAACGAGCCGTGCCGGCTCACCGTCGACGCCTCGGCGCCGGCGGCGCCAGACGTGACGAGCGAGGTGTTCAAGGAGGCCACCGGCGACGGCGCAACCTGGGCCACGGTGCCGTTCGGCAAGACCGGCGCGGTCACCTTCACCGCCGCCGGGGCAACCCGGTTCAGCTACTCGCTCGGGGGCGTCGGCAGCGTGCCGGTGACCGCCACCAACGGCACCGCCACCGTGCCGGACCTGAAGCCACGGCATTCTGGCCCCAACACCCTTGAGGTTTACGCCTACGACGCCGTCGGCAACCGCAGCCTCCGTACCGACTACACGTTCTACGTGCCGCCCGCCGACCGGGCGGACGGACCCGGCGACACCGGTGGCGACGGAATCCCCGACCTGCTCGTGGTGGACTTCGCGGGCAACCTGCGCAGCTACCCCGGTGACGAGGGCGGCGACCTGCACACCCCGCTCACCGGCTCGTACTCCGCGAACCGGGCGCTCAACCCGCCGGGCCACTGGCGGCTACGTACCGGCGAGGCCACGCTGATCACCAAGTACGCGGACACCTACCCGGGCGACGGCAACACCGATCTGTTCGCCCGTACTCCGGACGGCGGCTTCTGGCTCTACCCCGGCGACGGATACGGCAGCTTCCCGGTCGACCGGCGGCTGCGGGTGCTGCTGCCGGCCAGCACGCCGGACCTGCCGGCCCCGGCGACCTGGAGCCAGATCAAGGCGGTCGGTGACCTCGACGGTGACCGACTGCCGGAGCTGGTCGTCCGCTCCGGGTCACAGTTCTGGGTGCTGGGTGGTTACACCGGGGCGAGCTTCGGGTCGGCAACCCTGATGGACGGCACCGCATGGGCCCGCCGCGAGGTGGTCAACATCGCCGACGTCGACCTGGACGGCACCCCGGACCTGCTCTGGCGCAACCTCGACAACGGCAACATGTACCTGCGGCACGGCAAGCCCGGCGCGGTCGCCGGCAGTGTCGACCTGAACTCGCTCAAGCAGGCCGCCAACTCCCGCCAGGGGGACGTCTCCTACGGGACGGGTTGGTCGGAGGCGGCGATCACCGCGCTCGTCGGCATCCCCGACGTGAACGGGGACCGGGTGCCCGACTTTTGGGCCCGTTTCGCCTCCGACGGGAAGCTGCGGGTCTACCACCCGTCCGGCACCAACACCGGGCAGCCGGTGAAGATCGTCGTCGAGCAGGACTGGGCGCTCGTCCGCTCCTTCGGCTGACCCGGTGCCGACCATGGGCGGCAGCGGGCCGGGATCTCTCGCTGCACGCCACCGCGATGACCTTCTACGGGGGGATCGCGGTGGTGCCCGTGGCCCTGCTCGCGAACTGGTTGACCTCGCTGGTGCTCGGCGTTAAAGGGTCCGACGCCAGGCGACAGGAGCGATCGGATCGGAGGTCAGCGGCGGAACGGGCCGGTCACCTCGTAGGTGACGCCGCCGCTGCCGGCGGCGCTGCCGCTGGTGCCGCGTTGGGAGGAGAAGTACAGGCGGGTGCCGTCGGGCGAGAATGCCGGCCCGGTGATCTCCGACGACGGGTGACCGAGCAGACGCAGGAACGGGGTGACCACGCCCGCCGGCGTGATCATGTTGATCTCCATGTTGTCGCCGTCCTCCGCCACGTAGAGGTCACCACCGGCGGTGCCGGTGATGTTGTCGACTCCGACCAGTGGGGCGGCCCCGGCCGGAACCAGCGAGTCGTCGTACGCCAGGTCGAGGCGCTGATGGACGGCGTCGTACGCCCACACCCGGTTGTCGCCCTTCGTGGTGAACCAGCAGGTGCCCCGGTCGTACCAGCAGCCCTCCCCGCCGTCGAAGTGCCGGGCCGCGCCGAGCTGGTGCCGGATGGCGACCGGGAAACCGTCCCGGTCGGGGACGTCACGCCAGGTCACCGGGCCGGTCACCGGCTCGGCCGGGGCGCAGAGCACCTGCAGGCGGCCGGTACGCAGGTCTGTCCAGGTGTCCGGCACGAAGCGGTAGAAGCAGCCGTCCTTCTCGTCCTCGGTCAGGTAGACCACCTGGCGGTCCGGGTCGCAGGCGGCGGCCTCGTGCGTGAACCGGCCCATCCGGCTGCGCGCCTCGGCGCTGCGGCTGCCGTCCGGCCAGGTCTCGAAGACCTGCCCGAGCGGGGTCTCCTCACAGGAGAGCCAGGTGCCCCACGGGGTCGCGCCGCCCGCGCAGTTCATGGTGGTCCCGCCGAGGATCCCGTACGCCGCCGCGATCGAGCCGTCGGCGCGGAAGCGCACCGCCGACGCCCCGCCGGCGAGCGGGATCTCCGAGTTCGACACGTAGATCCAGCCGGTGCCGGCCGGGTAGCAGGCGCCACCGTCGGGCGCCCAGTGCCACAGGTAGGAGGTGCCGGGGACGAGCTGTCCGGAGCGGGCGATCACCCGGCTGGTGAACCCGGCGGGCAACTGGAGGCCGTTGGTGTCGGCGGGCAGCAGTTCCCCGTACGGGCCGGGACCGGGCTGGGCGGGGGCGGCGAGCGCGGCGTCCGCCCAGAGGCTGCCGCAGAAGGCGGCGCCACCGGCGACGGTGGCGCGCAGGACGGTACGACGATCCATCGGAACCTCCCGGAGACGATCGATGCCCCGCCGGCACAGAGCCGACGGGGCATCGACAATAGTCGCTACCGGAGGGGATGGGGACTCTCCGGCGCGGTCGGCGTCGGTTCGTCGGACTCGCGCAGCCCGTAGCGGGCGTAGAAGCGGGCCAGCGGGGCGGGCGCCCACCAGTTCCAGCGCCCGAGCAGACGCATGGTGGCCGGCACCAGCAGGGCCCGGACCAGGGTCGCGTCGACCACGATCGCCACGATCATGCCGACACCGATCAGCTTGACGTTGAGCATCCCACCGGTGGTGAAGCCGGCCACCACGATGATCAGCAGCAACGCGGCGGCGGTGATGATCCGGCCGGTACGTTGCAGCCCGACCGCCACCGCCGCGGTGTTGTCGCCGGTGCGGTCCCACTCCTCGCGGACCCGGGAGAGCAGGAACACCTCGTAGTCGGTGGCCAGCCCGAAGAGGACGGCGAGCATCAGGATCAGGTTGCTCGGTTCGACGAACCCGGTGGGGGTGAAGCCGAGCAGGTCGGCCAGGTGCCCGTCCTGGAAGATCCAGACCACCACGCCGAACGACGCGCCGATCGACAGCAGGTTCATCAGCACCGCCTTGACCGGCAGCACCAGCGAACCGAAGGCGAGGAAGAGCAGCAGCAGGATCGCCCCGGCCATCAGCAGCGCCATCCACGGCAGCCGCTCGCCCAGGGTCGCCAACAGGTCCACGTCGGCTGCCGGCCGCCCACCGACCAGCACCTGCGCTCCGGCCGGGGCGGACAGGTCGCGCAGCGCGCGTACCACGTCCCGGGCCTCGGTCCCGGTCGGCTCGCCCCGGTAGTTGACCGCGAGCAGCGTCGACGGCCCCGTGCTCGCCGCGACCTGCACCCCGGTCACCCCGGGCACCGCCGCGACCCGGTCGGCGAACGGCCGCACCGCCTCGGCGGACAGGCCGGAGACCAGCACGTCGATCGGGGCGACGGTGCCGCCCGGGAAGTCGTCGGCGATCCGCTCGGCGACCACCCGGGGCTCGGCGTCGGCCGGCAGCACCCGCTCGTCGACCCCGCCGAAGGAGATCCGCAGGAACGGCGTGGCCAGGACCGCCAGCAACACCGCGACCCCGATCAGGTACCGCGCCGGGCGGCGCATCACGCTGTGCGCGATCCGGGCCCAGGCTCCGCCGTCGGCGGCCTCCGCCGACCCACCGGCCTTCGTCCGCCGCCGCCACGGCAGCGGTACGCGCACCGCGTCGATCCGCGGGCCGAGCACCGCCAGCAGGGCCGGCAGCACGGTCAGTGCCGCCAGCATGGCGACCAGGACCGCGGCCATCCCACCGAGGCCCATGGACCGCAGGAACGGCTGCGGGAAGATCAGCAGGCTGGCCATGGCGAGCGCGACGGTGAGCCCGGAGACCAGGACCGTCCGGCCGGCGGTGAGCATGGTGCGCCGGATCGCCTCGGCCGGGGTGTGTCCGGCGGACATCTCCTCCCGGAACCGGCTCACCACGAAGAGGGCGTAGTCCACGGCCATGCCGAGGCCGATCAGGGTGATCACGTTGATCGCGAAGATCGACACGTCGGTGAAGAGGTTGACCAGGCGGACCGCGACGAAGGCGCCGAGGATGGCCAGCCCGCCGACGAGCAGCGGGGTGCCGGCGGCGACCAGCCCGCCGAAGATCAGCACGAGCAGCACCAGCAGCACCGGCATGGAGAACAGCTCGGCGCGGGTGACGTCCTCGGTACTCTGGACCGTCGCCGCCTCCTGGAACGCGACCAGGCCACCCACCTCGGTACGCAGGCCGGGCGCGTCCAGCGCGGGGCGCAGCGAGGCGAACTGCGCGGAACGGGCGTCCTCGTCGGCCCCGGTGAGCTGCACCACCGCGTACGTGGCTCGGCGGTCGGCGGCCACCAGGGCCGGGGCGGGCGCGTCGTACCAGGTGGTCACGGCGGCGACCTCGGGACGCTGGCGCAGCGCCGCCACGGTGCCGGTGACCGGATCACGGAAGGCCGGCTGCTCGACGGTCGCGGTGTCGCTGGACCAGAGCACGATCACGTCGGCGCCCTGCCGGCCGAGTTCGGCGGTCACCCGCTGGGCGGTCCGGCTGGACTCGCTGGCCGGGTCGTCGAAGCCGCCCCCACTCAACGTCCCGAACACCCCGACACCCCAGGTGGAACCGACCACCACCAGCGCCGCGGCGGCAGCCAGCACCGCCCACCGGGCGCGCACCACCACGCGTCCCCACCAGTCGAACATCCCCCGCTCCCCTCATCGACCGTCACGGCCGTGCCGTCGACCCGGCCTCGCAGTGATCGGCGTCAACTATCGCAAGGCCGTTCGCGTCCGGTGCGGCGGGCCGGATACCGCCCGCTCCGCCTGCGCCCGGTCGCGGCGGGCGGATGGAGGGGTCTCTTCGTTTGCGCCGTCATGCGGTGTCCGGGACGGCGGTCGCCACGATCTGGCGCAGGTTGAGTGGATCATTGGCCTCCCGGCGCCGAACGCCTCCCGCGCGGAGCCCGACGGCACTAGGCTGGCCGGGCATGAGCGAAGCGAGTGACCTGCCGGCCCGCGCCGACGCCGTGGTCGTCGGCGCCGGCCACAACGGGCTGGTCTGCGCCACCCTGCTGGCCCGCGCCGGTCTGACGGTGCTGGTGCTGGAGGCCGCCGACGTGATCGGCGGCGCCACCCGCACCGAGAACCCGTTCCCGAAGGTGCCCGGGCTGCGCCACTCCACCGGGTCGTACCTGCTCGGGCTGATGCCGCCGGAACTGCTCGCCACGCTCGACGTGCGCATCCCGGTGCTGCGCCGCGACCCGCACTACTTCCTGCCCACCCCGGGCGGCCCCGGCGCGCCGTACCTGCTCTTCGGCAGCGACACCGCGGCCACCCGGCAGCAGCTCGCCCAGATGTTCTCCCCCGCCGACGTGGCCGCCGACGACGCGCTCCAGGCCGAACTGGCCGCGCTGCGCACGGACCTGGCTCCGGCCTGGCTGGCCGAACCGCTGCCGGTGCAGGAGACCGCCGAACGCTACGTCCGCCCCGCCCTGCGACAGGTCTTCGTCGACCTGGTCCGCGGCTCGGTCGCCGACCACCTGGCCCGCTTCGAGTTCCGCTCCGAGCTGCTGGTCAGCATGTACGCCGTGACCGACGGGCTGTCCGGCGTCAACGCCGGCCCGGACGACCCCGGCACCGGGCACAACTTCCTGGTGCACAACATGTGCCGGCTGCCCGGCTCGGACGGCACCTGGATGATCGCCGAGGGCGGCATGGGCACGGTGTCCCGGATCTTCGCCGACGCCGCCCGCGCCGCCGGCGCCGACCTGCGCACCGATACGCCGGTCACCGCGATCACCCTCGACGGCGGGGCGGCCAGCGGGGTGGTGCTCGCCGACGGCCGGCAGGTCGCCACCACCGTGGTGGTGGGGGCCTGCGACCCGTACCGGCTGATCGCGCTGCTGCCCGACGGCGCGCTCCCGGCAGGGCTCGGCGCGCGGATGGCGGCGGTCCGCCGCCCCGGCACCACCCTCAAGCTCAACCTGGCGCTGACCGGGCTACCCCGGTTCTCCTGCCTGCCGTCGGGCGCGCCGAGCCCGTTCGGCTCCACCATCCACCTGCTTCCCGGCTCATCCTCGCTGGTCGACGGCGGCGGCGCGGCACCGATGGCGGCGCTGCGCGCGATGTGGGCGGACGTGCGGGCCGGCCGGCTGCCGGCGGAGCCGACCATCGAGTGGTACCTGCACACCACCGTCGACCCGTCGCTGGCCGACGACGCCGGGCACCACTCGTCGGCGTTGTTCGTCCAGTCGGTCCCCTACGAACTGGCCGGCACCACCTGGGACGAGGCGCTGCCCGGCTACGTCTCCCGGCTGGTCGACATCTGCGAACGGTACGCCCCGGGCACCGCCGACCTGATCGCCGACGCGGTGCCGCTGCCCCCGCCCGGCATCGAGCGGCACTTCGGCATCACCGGCGGGCACATCCACCACGTCGACAACACCGTGTCGTTCACCGACCGGATGCCATACGCCACCGGCGTCGACGGCGTCTACGCGGGCAGCGCCGGCTGCCACCCGGCCGGCAGCGTCATCGGGGCCGCCGGCCACAACGCCGCCCAGCGGATCCTCGCCGACCTGGGCCGCTGACCTCCCGTCAGCCGGCCGCCCCGCCAGCGGGGGCCGGCGTGTTCGCGTCGGCGCGGTGGGCGCGGATCTTGTGGCCAACGCTGGTCAGGCACCGGCCGCTGGACAGGTCGAACTTCCAACCGTGCAGCTGGCAGGTGAGCTGGTCACCCTCGACGATGCCGAACCGGGTCAGGTCCGCCTTCAGGTGCGGGCAGCGGCGCTGCACCACCCAGTCGCCGAGGGTGATGTCCTCGGCGTCACTGACCCGCTCGTGCTCGTCGTACCAGCCCTCGGCGTACTGGAGGCGCTCGGTGGAGAGGCACTTGAAGAAGGCGTAGACGAACTCGTTGTACTGGCCGATCCGGGCCGCCGAGAAGCGGCAGGACAGGAAGAGCGAGTTCACCCAGTCCACCTCGCCGATGTACAGCAGGTGCTCGACCAGCGCCCGCTCGGTACGGAACCGGTAGCGCACCTTCTCGTCGGCGTACCGGCGGACCTCCTTGCCGGGGAAGTCCACCACGATCGATTCGACGCTTTCACCGTCGTAGCCGACCAGGTCGAAGCGGACCGGGCCGCCGACCCCCTTGGCCAGGTAGATCGACTCGTCCAGCAGCGGCTCGATCCGGCGCTTCATCTCGGCGAGCACGTCCACCTCGGGGTGCCGCCAGGACGCCTTCTCCGCCTCGATGACGCCGCGCTTGCGCTCCCGCATCTCCTCCAGGTGCGCGACCTTGTTGGCGAAGAACTCCTCGACCGGCACCGGGTGGGTGGTCTCGCAGGACTCCGTGCTGATCTCGGCGACGCTGCCGGGCAGCAGCACGACGCCGTTGGTGCCGCCGACCTTGGCGTACTCGGAGAGGAACACCGACTGGTCGGGGAAGATGTTGCCCTCGTCGCCGTGGATGTCGTTGAACTGCCACAGCGCGTCGTCGAGGAAGCAGGGCGGGCCGGCGATCGGGAATACGTGGTCGGCCTTCAGGTCGTCGATGTAGCGCCAGGTGCGGTCGAACTGCCGGTCCCGCTTCTGCTTGCCGAACGCGGTCTTCGCCGCCTGCGGCAGCTCGTACACCATCGGGTACCAGATCGCGCCGGAGAACTGCAACATGTGCGCGTGCACGTGGCCCAGCTCGGCGAAGACGCTGAGGTCGCTCGGGCGGGCGTCGTTCTGGTTGAGCAGCCGCACCCCGTCGTACTCCACCCACAGCGAGGAGTCACCGATCGGACCGTCGGTCGGGCTGGTCAACGCCTGGATCATGATTTTCAGGCCACCGTCCAGCTCGACGACCTGCTCGTTCGGCGCCTTGAGGAACTTCGTGAAGCCCAACTCCCGCAGCTCGTCCTCCATCTCCGAGGTGGGAAACTCGGGCAGCAGGACGGTGGCGTCCTTCGACACGTACCGCCGCAGGTGGGCGGCGTCGAAATGGTCCCGGTGCAGGTGCGAGACGTACAGGTAGTCGACCTGGCCCAGGGTCTCCCAGTCGAGCAGGGAATTGTCCGGGAAAGGAAACCACGAGGCGAAGTAGGCGGGATTGACCCACGGATCGCACAGGATGCTGCCCGCGGCCGTGTCGATCCGCATGCTGGCATGTCCCGTACCGGTCACTCGCACCGCAGTCCCCCTCGCACAAGGCAATCCAAGGTGTACGTCGAAGACGCTACCGGAGGCGCCGCGTCCGTCGTCCCGCGACGCCGGTAGTGCCCGTCCTGCCGGAGGTCCACCGGACTTTCGCGGACCTCCCGCGGAACTCCCGTGGACTCCGGCGGACCGGAGCGCGGCCGGCGGTTCCCGGTGGCGTACCGCCATCAGGGCGGACCCCGCACCGGCCCCGGTGCGGGGCGTGCCAGACTACTCGGAGATCCGATCGCGAGGGAAGGACCGACAGTGGCAGGAAGCGAGCCGGTAACCGCGCCAGATCAGCACAAGCCCGGGCACCGCAAGTCCGGGCGCATCGGCGCGGTGCTCTCCGCGCTGGCGCTGCTGGCGATGCTCTGCGGCAACCACGAGGGCAGGGTCGAGGACCTCTGGCTGGTCGGTCTGGCCGCGCTGCTGCTGGCGATCGTCATCGGCGACGCGGTGCTGCGCCGCAACGGCCTGCGCTCCTGACCCCGCGCGTCGGGGCGCCCAGACGCCGGGCTCACCGCGCGGGCGACGACGCACGATCACGAGGGCCCGCCCCCACCGGGAGCGGGCCCTCGTGCATGTCGAGCCGGCCGGTCAGCGACCGAGCAGAATGTCCTGTACGTCCTTGAGAGCGGCGTCGACCTCGGCCTCGAAATAGCCACCCGGCACCAGCCCGAACCGCAGAGTGTCCAGGTCACGCGGATTCACCGGCATCGGGTTACGGCCCTGCATCCCGCCGAGCAACGCCTCGAAGAAGCGGTCGACCTGGTCCGGGTCGTACCCGCTGCCGAAGCGCCGCACCTGGAAACTGCGGCGGATCTGGTCCACCCGGTACAGGTCGCTGCCGGGCGGGCCGGCCATCGGCGGACCCACCATCGGTGGACCGGACATGGGCGGGCCGGACATGGGCGGGCCAGACATGGG